>NZ_LSIA01000020.1:0-104590 GCF_001556015.1 Novosphingobium sp. CCH12-A3
GGGGCCGACAGCGCCGGTCAACCAGAGCAGCATGGGTGCTGAGCGGATAGCAAAAGGCCCCGCCATTGCTGGCGGGGCCTTTCTGTCTGGGGCCGGAGCCTGTGGTCAGGCGCCGAAGGTGCGCTGCCACCAGCCGCGACGGGGTGCAGACTGTTCGCCGGCTTCTGCTTCTGCCGCGACGTCTTCGGTGACCGGCGCTTCTGCGCTGACCGTTTCTGCCGGAGCAGCTTCGGAAGCCACGGCATCGGCCTTCTTGCGGCGCGTGCGCTTGGGCTTTTCCGCCGGGGCTTCAGCTTCGGACGCAGGAGCTTCTACTGGCGCAGCTTCGACGGGCGCAGCTTCGGTTTCAGGTGCAGGCGCTTCAGGAGCGGCTTCCACCTTCTTCTTGCGGGTGCGCTTGGGCTTGGCCGGCGCAGGCGCAGCTTCCTCGACTGCAGGGGCAGAAACCGGAGCTTCCTCGGCTACAGGGGCAGCCTCGGCTTCACCTGCGACATCAGCCTTCTTCTTGCGCGTCCGCTTGGGCTTGGCCGGTGCTGCTTCTGCAACAGGAGCGGCTTCGGCCTCGACCGGAGAAGGCGCTTCGGCTGCGACCGGTTCGGCGACGACCGGTTCGGCGACGACCGGTTCGGCGACGACGGGTTCGGTCGGGGCGGGCTCTGCCGAGGCTTCGGCAGGTTCACCCTGCTCGGCACCAACTTCGCCCTGATCGCCTTCAGCGTGTTCGCCAGCGCCTTCGCCGTTCTCACGGCCACCGCGCCGACGACGACCGCGACGGCGGCGCTTGCGCGGACCACGGTCGTTGCCGTCATCGCCTTCGTCGGTGTGAGCGCCTTCGGTGCCTTCGGCTTCGCTGCCTTCAGCTTCTTCGCCTTCGGCCTCGTCACCTTCTTCGGCTGAGCTTTCGGTCTCGCCGTTCTCATCGCGGCGATCACGGTTGCGGCCACGGCGGCGCTTGCGGCGCTTGCGGCGACTCTCGCGGTCACCCTCGTCACCGTCGCGCGAGCGCTGCTGACGGGGCTGCTCTTCGGTTTCTTCCTCGTCGTCGAAGTCCTCTTCGACCAGATCGTCCTCTTCGGGCTCGATGATCGGTTCGAAGCGGGGGACGAATTCAGGCTTGGGCCCGCGCGAGGCGACGCGCATCTTGGCGCCTTCGTTCTCACCTTCGGGGATCACTTCGACGGTGACGCCGTAGCGCTCCTCGATCTCGGCCAGATCGCCGCGCTTGGCGTTGAGGACGTAGATTGCGGCTTCTTGGCTGGCGTAGAGCGTGACGACGTTGCCCTTGCCCTTGGCGGCTTCGTCTTCGATCAGGCGCAGCGCGGACAGGCCGGCCGACGAAGCGGTGCGGACGAGGCCCGAGCCGTCGCAGTGCGGGCAGGCGCGGGTGGTGGCCTCGAGCACGCCGGTGCGCAGGCGCTGGCGGCTCATTTCCATCAGGCCGAAGCCGGAAATGCGACCGACCTGGATACGGGCGCGATCGTTCTTGAGCGCGTCCTTCATCGCCTTTTCGACTTTACGGATGTTCGATCCGTATTCCATGTCGATGAAGTCGATCACGACGAGGCCGGCCATGTCGCGCAGGCGGAGCTGGCGGGCAATTTCGCGCGCGGCTTCGAGGTTGGTGGCAACCGCGGTCTGCTCGATGCCGTGCTCCTTGGTGGAGCGGCCCGAGTTGATGTCGATCGAGACCAGGGCCTCGGTCGGGTTGATGACGAGGTAGCCGCCAGACTTGAGCTGCACGACCGGGTCGTACATCGCGGTGAGCTGGTCTTCGGCCCCATAGCGCTGGAACAGCGGCACCGGATCGGCATAGGCCTTCACGCGCTTGGCGTGGCTCGGCATCAGGAGCTTCATGAAGTCCTTGGCGGCGCGATAGCCATGCTCGCCCTCGACCACGACTTCCTCGATCTCGCGATTGTAGATGTCGCGTATGGCGCGCTTGATCAGGTCGGAATCCGAATGGATCAGGGCGGGCGCGACCGACTTCATGGTGCGTTCGCGGATCTCGTCCCACAGGCGGGCGAGGTAGTCGAAGTCGCGCTTGATTTCGGGCTTGGTGCGCTGGAGGCCGGCCGTGCGGACGATGCAGGACATCGAGCGCGGCAGTTCCATTTCGGAGATGATCGTCTTCAAGCGCTTGCGATCGGCCGAGGAGCTGATCTTGCGGCTGATGCCACCGCCATGGCTGCTGTTCGGCATGAGCACGCAGTAGCGGCCGGCGAGGCTGAGGTAGGTAGTGAGGGCGGCGCCCTTGTTGCCGCGCTCTTCCTTGACGACCTGGACGAGCAGGACCTGGCGGCGCTGGATCACGTCCTGGATCTTGTAGCGACGGCGCAGCGCCATGCGCTTGGCGCGCAGTTCGTCGGCTTCCTTGCCCTGCGAACGACCGCCCTGACGGCGACGGCCCTGACGGCCGCGACGGCGGTTGCTGTCACCCTCTTCGCCTTCGTCCGAAGCTTGCGAGGTTTCCTCGCCTTCGTCGCCCTCTTCACCTTCGTGGTCGAAACCGTTCTCGACGACGCCGCCTTCGATGGTGGCGACCTGGTCCTTTTCGGACGTGTCGACTTCGGTCACGCCTTCATCAGAATCGTACCCTTCGCCATCGGCGTAGTCTTCGTCTTCCGCGTCTTCAGCGGCACGCAGGGCGGCTTCTTCTTCGGCGTGTGCGGCTTCTTCCGCCAGCAGGGCCTCGCGATCCTCCTTGGGGATCTGGTAGTAATCAGGGTGGATTTCGCTGAACGCCAGGAAACCGTGGCGATTGCCGCCGAAATCGACGAACGCCGCCTGAAGCGAGGGTTCTACACGGGTTACCTTGGCGAGGTAGATATTGCCCTTGATCTGCTTGTGATCAGCAGATTCAAAGTCGAATTCTTCAATCCGATTGCCCTTCAGCACCGCCACCCGGGTTTCTTCCTGGTGGCGCGCATCGATCAGCATGCGCGTGGTCATTACAAATACTCCAGCCGCGCTGCCGCTGGATTGCCTCTGGGGCTACCAATGCGTTTCTGGCGCGGTTCGTTTGGGATGCACGAACGGCAATTGCACGGATCACTCCGTTGCGAATACCATTCGCGAATGCGGGTTTGCCGGATCGGAGCGTTGCGGCGCGCAGCGTATCGACTGCCTTGCCCTGTCGCTCGCCGCCCGGCGGCGGTTGGTTTGTGTCTGCTGTGAAGACAACTCGCGGCGAAGTGCGCGTGCCGGCAAGCGTCCAAGCCGCGACCGCCCCGGTGGGGCAGCTAGGCAGGAACGAAACGCGGCTCATCATCACGGCATCAACCTTGTGGCGTGGAGGAGGGCGCTTGCGCTTCTTTCTCTCCACGTTGGCGGGATCTTCACCAGCGGGCTTTCCCTCGCCCACCGCGGCGCAAGATGTGCGCTTTCCGGCGGTTTCGGCGTGGATGCGCCGGTGCTGGCTTGCCCCGGTAGATGGGTGCTAGCACCCCAATTGCAAACCGGCAATTAAAACAATGCCGGGAACGGCCCGTTAACCATGCCAACGTTTTGGGTCTGGACCGGCAGGGGTGGGGCGGGGCATAGACCGGTTCAGATGGAGAACAAGGGGGTCCTGATCGCGGTCTTTGCCGCGCCGGTTGCGGCGGCGGCACTGATGTGGGCGGCATTTTCATCGGGCCTTGCCGAAATCGAACCGCGATCCGTGCTGCGGCTGGAGATGCCGCCAAGCAGTGGGCGTGTCGGGCTTCCGCCGGTCGAAGGGCCGGCCGATGTCAGCCGGCCACTGGTGGTTATCGACGCCGGGCATGGCGGCCACGATCCCGGTGCGAGCGGTTCGGCGGGGGAGCGCGAAAAGGACCTGACCCTGTTGCTGGCGCAATCCCTGCGCGATGCGCTGCTGGCCGATGGCAAGGTACGGGTGGCGATGACCCGGAACTCGGACCGGTTTCTGGTGCTGGAAGAGCGTGCCGACATTGCGCACCGCCTTGCGGCAGACTTGTTCATATCGGTCCATGCCGACGCTGCGCAGAATGACCTCGCGCAAGGTGCGACGGTCTACACGCTTTCCGGCAAGGCGTCGGACGGTGTTGCCGAAGCGCTGGCGGCGCGGGAGAACAAGGCCGACACTGTCAATGGCGTGAACCTTGAAGGGCAGGGGGCGCAAGTGTCCTCGATCCTTGTCGATCTGGCCCGGCGAGAAATGCGGGAACGGTCGTTGCGGTTCGGGCAACTGGTCGTCCGGGAAGGGCAGGAGACGGTACGCTTTCACCAGACGCCGCAGCGCGAAGCGGCTTTTGTTGTTCTGAAGTCGCTGGACTTGCCTTCTGCCCTGATCGAAGCAGGCTATATTAGCAACGTGGACGATGCGCAGAAGATGCGCGATCCGGCGTGGCGGCGCGCGTTTTCCGGATCGGTGGCGCGGGCGATCGAGATTTTCCTTGCCGAGGGGCAGGTTGGCGCTTCGCCGAATAGTGCGATGCCCTGAGTGCATTGGCTGCAGGTTCGCTCTGGCTTGCCACGGCGCGGGCGTGCTAGAGGCCCTGCAACATGGCCGAAGAGACGTCCCAGCAATCCCGGTTCAAGCTCATCCGCGACGAAGGTCGTGCACGGTGGGGTAACCTTTCCCGGTGGTATCGCACAAAGTGGGGCGAGAGCCGCCGCTTCCGCTTCCTGAACTACGCCATTGGCGCGATTCTGGTAGGCTGGTTCGTGCTGTGGGTGGCGGTGATCCGCACGATGCCTTCGGCTGACACGCTGCTCACCTACCAGCCGCCCTTGCCGACGATGGTGCGGGGCAATGATGGCGAAATCGTTTCCAGCTATGCCCGCGAACGCCGCGTGCAGCTGCGTTTCGTCGATTTCCCCGAGCCGATGATCAATGCGTTCCTTTCGGCCGAGGACAAGACCTTCTGGAGCCATGGCGGGATCGACTACCTCGGCTTTGCCGGGGCGGTGGTCGACTATGTGACCAAGTACGGCTCGGGCGAACGTGCGCGCGGCGGATCGACGATCACCCAGCAGGTGGCCAAGAACATCCTGATCGGCGACGAGTATTCGATCACGCGCAAGCTCAAGGAAATGGTCCTCGCGCGCAGGATCGAGGGCGTGCTGAACAAGCAGCAGATCCTTGAGCTTTATCTCAACGAGATTCCGCTGGGACGGCAGAGCTTCGGCGTGCAGGCTGCAGCGCGCGCCTACTTTGACAAGGACGTGGGTGACCTGCAGCTGCATGAGGCCGCGTTCCTTGCGATCCTGCCCAAGGCCCCGGAACGCTATGGGCGCGCGCAGTATGAAAGCATGGCGATCGAGCGTCGCAACTGGGTGCTCGACCAGATGGTCAAGAACGGCTGGGCGACGCCGCAACAAGCCGCCGCCGCGCAGGCCATGCCGCTGGGCCTCAAGCCGCGTCGGGCGGAGAACTACACGGCCGATGCGGGCTACTTCCTGGAAGAAGTGCGCCGCCAGCTGATCGAGAAATTCGGCGAGAAGGCCGAGGACGGCCCGCACAGCGTCTATGCCGGGGGGCTGTGGGTGCGCACTTCGCTCGATACGCAGTTGCAGACCGCGGCGCAGAATTCGCTGCGGGCGGCTCTGCTGCGCTACTCCGGTGGTCGCGCCTGGCATGGGCCAATCGCACGGCTGGATGTGGATAACGATCGCTGGCAGACCGAGCTGATCACCAGCAACATCTCGATCAACTACCAGAACTGGCGGATCGGCGTGCTGCTTTCGCGCAGCGGCTCTTCGGGCAAGGTGGGTTTTTCGGATGGACAGACTGCCAGTCTGATCGGGCTGCCGGACAGCATCAAGCCGGGTGACGTGACGGCGGTGGCGCCGGTCAATGGCTCGACCTACGCCGTGCGCACGGTACCCGAGGTTTCGGGCGGCATGGTGGTCGAGGACCCGCAGAACGGCCGCGTGCTGGCGATGCAGGGCGGGTTCGACGCGCGGCTGGGCTCGTTCAACCGCGCGACGCAGGCCAACCGCCAGCCGGGCTCGACGATCAAGCCGTTCGTCTATGCCACGGCGCTGGACAACGGGATGACGCCGGCCTCGATGGTCGTCGACGGGACCTTCTGCGTCTATCAGGGCGCGGCACTGGGCGAGAAATGCTTCCGCAACTTCGGCAACGAAGGCGGATCGGGCAGTCACACCATGCGCTGGGGGCTCGAGCAATCGCGCAACCTGATGACGGTGCGGGTGGCCAACGACGTGGGCATGGACAAGGTGGTGCGCACGATCAAGAACGTCGGGATCGGCGAGTACGAGCCTTACCTTTCAATGGCGCTTGGCGCCGGGGACACTACGGTGCTCAAGATGGTCAACGCCTACGCGGCGCTGGCCAACCAGGGGCGTCAGCACAACCCGAGCCTGATCGACTACGTGCAGGACCGCAACGGCAAGGTGATCTGGCGCGCCGACAACCGCCGCTGCGACAACTGCTCCATGGCGCAGTGGGACGGCAAGCCGATGCCGCGCTTCAAGCCGACCGGCAAGCAGGTCATGGACGCGCGCACGGCCTATCAGGTGGTCCACATGCTTGAAGGCGTGGTGGTGCGCGGCACGGCGGTGACGTTGTGCGATCTCAACCTGCCGCTGTTCGGCAAGACCGGGACGACCTCCGGCCCGACCAACGTGTGGTTCGTGGGGGGCTCGCCGGACATCATCGCGGGCGTCTATATCGGTTACGACCAGCCGCGCAGCCTTGGCGGATACGCACAGGGGGGGCGCATCGCGGCGCCGGTCTTCAAGCAGCTGGTACAGGAGACCCGGGCGCGCTGGAAGGACATTCCCTTCGCAGTTCCCGAGGGCGTGCGAATGGTCAAGATCGACCGCGTTTCAGGCAAGCGCGTGTTCGGTGGGACGCCCGAGAACGACGTGGCGAAGGCGTCGGTCATCTGGGAAGCCTTCAAGCCGGACACCGAACCCCGCCGCACGGCCCGCGAAGGTGAAGTCAGTGCCAAGCAGGCGGTGATTGACGCATTGCGCAGAGCGCGTGCCGCGCGCGGCATTCCGGAAGGCGGCGCCGAGGAGGCGCCGGTGGAGCAGGACTTCCTGGAGGAGCGGGGCGGAATCTACTGATCAGCCGAAGAGCGGAGAGCTGCCCCGAAAGGCATTGGCGATGAGGGGTGAGGTCTGTTAGCGTCCCCGCATGACGATCCGCACCCTCTTTGCTGCCGCCGCAGCCTTCGCCGTTTCCGTTTCCGCTCCGGCCCTTGCCGAGCTGCCGACCGGTGCGAGAGCGCCGGATTTCGCAGCGCAAGGGGCGCTGGCTGGCAAGCCGTTCTCGTTCAAGCTGCATCAGGCGCTGAAGAAGGGACCGGTGGTGCTGTACTTCTACCCCAAGGCGTTCACGCAAGGGTGCACGCTGGAAGCGCACGCCTTTGCCGAAGCGACCGCGCAGTTCAAGGCGGCGGGCGCGACGGTCATCGGCATGTCGAACGACGACGTGGCGACGCTGCAGAAGTTCTCGACCGAGGCCTGCCGCGACAAGTTCGCTGTAGCCAGCGCCAGCCCCGCGCTGATCAAGGCCTATGATGTGGACCTGCGCAAGCCTGATGGTTCCTCGACCGGACTGACCAAGCGCACCAGCTATGTCATCGCCCGCAACGGCAAGATCGTGATGGTTCATTCTGACATGGACTATCGCGACCACGTGAAGATGACGCTTGCTGCGGTGCGCAAGCTCAAGGGCTGAACGCGCGCCCCATTACGCACTCGGCATTTCACGCTTGGGCTTTACATGCCTGCCCGCTTCGCTAAGCGGCGCAGTTCGTTCTTGTTTCGAATTGACCGGAGTTCAGCCCCATGCGTGCCGAAGGGCAGGCCCATATCGACCGCATCAATGCCGCGCTGGCGCTGGTGCGCAAGTTCCTCGACTGGGATCGCGCCGTGCGCCGTCTCGACGAGCTGAACGCCCGCGTCGAGGACCCGAAGCTGTGGGATGATCCCAAGAAGGCCGAAGAGGTGATGCGCGAGCGCAGGCGGCTCGAGGCCTCGATCGGGACGGTGAACGAGATCGGTCAGGAAATGGCCGATGCGATAGAATTCATCGAGCTTGGCGAAATGGAAGGCGACGAGGCCACGGTGAACGAAGGCCTTGCCACGCTGGCCGCGCTGGCCGACCGCGCCGACAACGACAAGGTGCAGGCCCTGCTTGCCGGGGAGGCTGACGCCAACAACTGCTTCCTTGAAGTCCATGCCGGCGCCGGCGGGACAGAAAGCCAGGACTGGGCGGAAATGCTGCAGCGCATGTATACGCGCTGGGCGGAGCGCCATGGCTACAAGGTCGATTTGGTCGATTATCACGCGGGCGAAGCCGCAGGCATCAAGTCTGCCACCCTGCTGATCAAGGGCGAGAACGCCTATGGTTATGCCAAGACCGAGAGCGGCGTGCACCGTCTGGTTCGCATCAGCCCCTATGACAGTTCGGCGCGGCGGCACACCTCGTTCAGCTCGGTCTGGGTCTATCCCGAGATCGACGACAACATCGAGGTCGAGATCAACCCGGCGGACCTGAAGATCGATACCTATCGCGCTTCGGGTGCGGGCGGGCAGCACGTCAACACCACCGATTCGGCGGTGCGCATCACGCACATTCCGACCGGGATCATCGTTGCCAGCCAGAACGACCGCAGCCAGCACAAGAACCGCGCAACCGCGATGGGCATGCTGAAGGCGCGTATCTACGAAGCAGAACTGGCCAAGCGCGAGGCCGCGGCGAGCGGCGAATATGCCGCCAAGACCGAGATCGGCTGGGGACACCAGATCCGGTCCTACGTGCTGCAGCCTTATCAGCAAGTGAAGGACCTGCGGACCGGGGTGGTCTCCACCAACCCGACCGAAGTTCTCGATGGCGCGCTTGACCCGTTCATGGCTGCCGCACTTTCGCAGAAGGTGACGGGCGAGAAGGTGACCGTGGAGGATGACGACTGATGCGGCGGGCTTCGGCCCATCGTTCAGTCGCACTCGCCGTGTTGGCGTCGCTGGCCATTGCTGCGTGCAAGCCGCAGGTGGACGACAAGCGTCCTGAAACGTCGCGTGAGTTTCCTACCGCTGACCGCCCCGTTTCCGGCGTGGTCAGCAACGCTTTTTCCAACGAGCAGGAACGTGACCGCCTGGGCGAGGCGGACATGGTGATGAACCTGGCCGGGATACAGCCGGGCATGAGCGTTGCCGACATCGGGGCGGGCGAAGGTTACTACACCGTACGCCTTGCCGAGCGGGTCGGCAGCAAGGGGCGCGTGCTGGCGCAGGACATCGATGGCGACGCCTTGCGGCGGCTTGGGTCACGTGTCGAACATGACCGGCTGGACAACGTCTCGATCAAGCCAGGCGGCGTGGACGATCCGCGCTTGCCCGAACGCAGCTTCGACCGCGTGCTGATGATCCATATGTATCACGAAGTGACTGAGCCTTATGCGTTCCTGTGGCGGATGTGGCCTTCATTGAAGGCGGGGGGTAAGATCGTGGTGGTCGATCTCGATCGTTCGACCGACCGGCACGGCATTCCTCCGGCGTTGCTGATCTGCGAACTGGAAGCCGTGGGCTTTCGCTTGGATGAATTTCACCGTAAACCAGAGATTGCGGGGTATTATGCCCAGTTCGTCGCGGCGAAGAGCCGTCCCGAACCGGGCGAGATAAAGCCGTGCCGTCTGAAGACGGCCAAGGGTGCGAGCGCGACAAGCGCGTTGAAAGGAAATTGATGTCTGCGTTCAAGGGGTTGAAGCCGATTCTCTATGGTGGCCGCGAGGTTTGGCCGCTGGTCGAGGGCGGCAAGGGTGTTGCGGCGACCAATCACATGAGCTCGGGCGCGTGGGCCGCTGCCGGGGGGATCGGCACGGTGAGCGCGGTCAATGCCGACAGCTACGATGCCGAAGGCAAGATCATTCCACAGGTTTATAATGCCCTCACGCGCAAGGAACGCCACGAGGAACTGATCAAGTACGCCATCGATGGCGCGGTCGAACAGGTCAGGCGTGCCTATGACATTGCCGGTGGCAAGGGCGCGATCAACATCAACGTGCTGTGGGAAATGGGCGGCGCGCAAGCCGTGCTCGAAGGCGTGCTGGAAAAGACCCGCGGGCTGGTGACGGGCGTGACCTGCGGGGCGGGCATGCCCTACAAGCTTTCCGAGATCGCGGCGCGGTTCAACGTGAACTATCTGCCGATCGTGTCCTCAGGCCGTGCATTTCGTGCGCTTTGGAAGCGGGCCTATCACAAGGTCTCGCACCTGCTGGCGGCGGTGGTGTACGAAGATCCGTGGCTGGCGGGTGGGCACAACGGTCTTTCCAACGCGGAAGATCCCAGGAAGCCGGAAGATCCCTATCCCCGCGTCAAGGCACTGCGCGACGTGATGCGCGCCGAGGGTGTCTCGGATGACGTGCCGATCGTTATGGCAGGTGGCGTGTGGTTCCTGCGCGAGTGGAACGACTGGATCGACAATCCGGAACTGGGCGCGATTGCCTTCCAGTTTGGCACGCGCCCGTTGCTGACCGAGGAAAGTCCGATCCCGCAGGGGTGGAAGGATCACTTGCGCACGCTTGAGCCGGGCGACGTACTGCTGCACCGCTTCTCGCCCACGGGCTTCTATTCCTCGGCCGTGCGCAATCCTTTCCTGCGCGCCCTGGAAGCACGTTCCGAGCGGCAGATCCCGTACTCGCGCGTCGAGGCCGGTGAGCATACCGCGCAGCTGGACGTTGGTGTGCGGGGCAAGAACTTCTGGGTGACGCCGAACGATCTGGCCCGGGCGCGTGAATGGCATGGCGCGGGGTTTGTGCACGCGTTGCGCACGCCGGACGACACCATGGTGTTCGTGACGCCGGAAGAGCGTGACGAGATCCAGCAGGATCAGAAAGACTGCATGGGTTGCCTGTCGCACTGCGGGTTCTCTTCATGGAAAGACCATGACGATTACACCACCGGGCGCCTCGCTGACCCGCGCAGCTTCTGCATCCAGAAGACCTTGCAGGACATCGCGCACGGCGGCGACATCGACAAGAACCTGATGTTCGCAGGCCACGCGGCCTATCGCTTCAAGCAGGATCCGTTCTATTCGAACAACTTCACCCCGACGGTGAAGCAGCTCGTCGACCGGATCCTGACCGGGGACTGACACTTGCCGGCCAACGGAGCGTCCCGCGCTTTGCCGGCGCGACGCTCCGTTCAGGCCGGAATGCTGGACCTGCGTTCGGCTGGCAGATGACCCTTGTCTGGCTTGCGGAATTCGAGATCGAGAAATCGTTCGAGCACGAACATCTTGACCGCGAAGCGGGCTTCCACGGGCGAAAGATCGGGCTTCTTCGCCGCGATGCGCGTGAAATGGTGACGCGCTTCGACTATCGGCATGCCTGCAGGCAGCGTAGCCTTGACCTCGGTGACGAGTTGGCGAGCAGCTGCGATCTTTTCCATGGCCTGTTCCTCGGTCAATTCCCCTGCGCGCGCCCTTTGCTGGACCCTGCAGAAGAATTTTGAACAGACCGATGGGCGCCATTGTTCATAGCGGGCGCAACAGGCACCATCGAGATATCGGCAGGCAAATACGAAAGTGGGATGGCCTTGCGCGTTGCGCGATGTCGTCAGACCGATGCTTTCGACATCGCGGACTTCGTCTTCGCGGATCTTGGCATCTTCGTAGAGCGTGCCGTCACAACACAGGCCGCATGCCAGGCAAAGCCTGCTTTCCAGCGTGAGATCAGGTGCGAGTGCCGACATCCGGCGAGCATATATTTGACATCGGCGCGCCGCCATTTGTCGGAAGGCAAGCATGGCGGGGAAATTAGTCACCAAGCCCGAATAACTTTAGGCAAGGCCGCGACCGAGGTTCGCTAAGCTGCGCCCGCGTCTTGCCGGGAGAGTGCCGGTTGTGCCGCACTGCGCAGATGAGCACGCTTCGCTCCTCTGAACGCGCTATCGAGGAAGCGTTCCAGCACGAACATCTTGACGACGAAGGTGGCTTCATCGGGCGCGATATCCGGGCGCTTCGCTGCGAGATCCTTGAAGAGCCTGCGCGCCTGCGAGATTGGCACCCCCGGTGGCAGCAAGGCCTTGATTTCCTCAGTCATCTGCCGGGCGCGAGCAATGATGCTGAAAGCTTCATCCTCGGCCAGCTCTTGCTTGCCTACGCGCTTCTGGACCTGGCAGAAGTAATCGCCACAGACCGACGGCCGCCAATCCCGGTATCGGGTGCAGGCCGTACCATCGAGATAGTGGCAGCCAAGCAGAAATGCCGGCTCGTCATTGGTCGTGCGTATGGTCTGCAGGCCGATCCCTGCCGTGTCCTCGACCTCTTCTTCCTCGATGTGGGCAAAGCCGAACACTGTACCATCGCAGCACAGACCGCAGGCCAGGCAAAGCCTGCTTGCCGTGGAAAGGTCGTCAGCATCGGGCATCGGCATGATGATACTGACGGCAGCGCAGGCTCGCTACT
This sequence comes from Novosphingobium sp. CCH12-A3, assembly GCF_001556015.1. Taxonomy (NCBI): domain Bacteria; kingdom Pseudomonadati; phylum Pseudomonadota; class Alphaproteobacteria; order Sphingomonadales; family Sphingomonadaceae; genus Novosphingobium; species Novosphingobium sp. CCH12-A3. Next base: position 12,386 of record NZ_LSIA01000020.1, read on the forward strand.
TATCGAAGGTCATGGAATCACAGAAAATTCTACAGGGTGCCGATCATAACTAAAGGAAGGCGGTGTTGGGTCGTGGAGGTTACGCGGCCTGCTGTCCGGAAGGCTCTTGACGGAACATCGCCTTGCGGGGATCGCGAAAATAGCGGTCCAGGAGGAGGTCGAACGCGGTCAGCTTGAGCACGAAAGCCGTTTCTGATGCGGTGCGCTCGGCGCTGGCGGCGAGCTGTCCGCGGCGGTCACGTGCAGCGTTGAGGGTCTCGCCTGCGATCAGGAATGGTTGCAACTGTTCGCGCGCCCTCAACATTTCGTCCACGCGGCGGAACGCCTCGGCACTCTCGATCTCGTCGGCGCGCAAGGCTTTCAGCGTCTTGCAACGGAACTTCCGGCAGGTTTCGGGGCGGATCGGATAGATCTGGCAGCTCTGGCAGACCGAATGCGGACAAGGCTGGAAGAAGATCGCATCGGTTTCGCGCGATTGCATCGCGAAACGATCGCCAAGCGCCTGCTCCTCGTCGCGGCTGACTTCGACGTATGTGAAAATCGTGCCGTCGCAGCAGGCTGCGCAGCCTGTGCACAGATCCTGTTCGAGGAGGGACGGGGCTTTGGCCTCGGTTGCGGTCATGGCAGCAGACTATGGCCGGGCTTTGGCCGCTGCAAGGCGCGACTTGGGCAAGCCACGCCTTGCCAGCGACCGATCAATCGAATTCCCAGGCGCGTTCGCCATGGCTGGTGATGTCGAGCCCCTCGCGCTCCTCGTCTTCGCTGACGCGCATGGGGATGACCATCGAAACCATGAGCGAACAGACGACGGTCGCTATGCCGCTCCATATCGCCACGATCCCGACGCCGGCAACCTGGGCGACGACCTGGCGGCCGAGTGTCATGCCCTCGGCAAAGCCGGTGCCGCCGAAGGATGGCGAGATGAACACGGCCAGCAGCAGGGACCCGATCATTCCGCCAACGCCGTGCACGGCGAAGACATCGAGCGAATCGTCGATCTCGAGCCGCTGCTTGACCAGCTGGATCATGGGATAGCAGACAGCCGCAGCCACCACGCCGAACAGCATGGACGAACCGGGGGCAATGAACCCGGCGGCAGGCGTCACGGTGGCGAGGCCGGCGATGGCGCCGGTGGCAAAGCCGACAGAGGTGGCCTTGCCGACGCTGAGCTTTTCGATGCCGATCCAGACCAGCGCCGCGACGCAGGCTGCGAGATGCGTGTTGATGATGGCCGAGGCGGCATCGTCATTGGCGGCGAGGGCCGAGCCCCCGTTGAAGCCGAACCAGCCGACCCAGAGGAGGGCGGCCCCCGCCATGGTGAGGGCAGGGCTGTGCGGCAGCATCAACGTCTTGGGGAAGCCGGAGCGCTTGCCCAGCAGCATCGCGACGACCAGCGCCGATACGCCGGCAGTGGTGTGAACCACGATCCCGCCCGCGAAATCGAGCGTGCCGAAGCGGCTTGCCAGCCAGCCGCCGCCCCAGACCCAGTGTGCGACCGGTGCATAGACCAGCAGGCTCCACAGTGCGGAGAAGGCGACGACCCAGCCGAAGCGCGCGCGATCGACCCAGGCACCGACCATCAGCGCGGGCGTGATGAGTGCGAAGCACATCTGGAACAGGGCGAAGGCGCTTTCGGGAATGGCAGTGTTGGCGCGGACGTTGCCGAGGTTCAGGAGCATCCAGGCGTTGCCAGCGCCGAGCCATCCGCCCGAGACGTCGCCGAAGGCCAGAGTATAGCCGACCATCACCCAAAGCACAGACGCGACGGCCGCGATTGCACCCACTTGCACGAGCACGGCAAGGAAGCCCTTGGCGCGGACGAGACCTCCGTAGAACAGTGTAAGCCCCGGCATCGCCATCATCAGCACGAAGGCCGAGGAAACCAGAATCCAGGCGGTGTCGCCGGTATCGGCAACGTCTTCGACGCTGACAGCGCCTTGGGCATGGGCCAATGCGGGCAGCAGGATTGCTCCTGCAGCGCAGGCCATCGCCAGTAGTTTACGCATGCGTGACTCTCCCCCTCGCGCAGCGGTGCTGCACCAGATCGTCTCCGCGCGGGGCTTTAGAGCAACATTGCGGCAGCGCACAAGCGCGCCAGCAACCGTTTGTTGTGCGAAACGCGACGAACGGTTCCAGTTTCGGACAATTGCAAGTCGTCAGACGAGACCCTCGAGCACCTGGTCTGGCGGGCGATGACCATCTGCCCAGAAGCGGATGTTGGCGATGACCTTGTCACCCGAAGCGATGCGGCCCTCGAATGTGGCGCTGCCCATGTGTGGCAGGATTGCGACGTTGTGGTGGGCCAGGAGACGCGCATCGACCTGCGGTTCGTGTTCGAACACGTCCAGGCCGGCACCACCGATGCGGCCATCGACCAACGCCGCGATGAGGGCCTCCTCCTCGATCAGCTGGCCTCTTGCCGTGTTCACGATGTAGGCGTGCGGCTTCATCAGGCTGATGCGTCGCGCGTCGATCATGTGATGCGTTTCGGGCGTTGCCGGGCAGTGCAGCGTCAGAATGTCCGCCTCGGCGACCAGTCTGTCGAGGTCGGGCTCGAAACTTGCGCCGAACATCGTCTCGAGCGCTTCGGGCAGACGGTGGCGGCTGTTGTAGAGGACATTGAGGCCGAAGGCCCTGGCGCGATGCGCCACGGCCTGGCCTATGCGCCCCATGCCGATGATGCCCAGCGTCTTTCCGGCGAGCCGGTGGCCAAGCATGGTGGAAGGAGCCCAGCCTTCCCACTTGCCGGCGCGCAGCGTGCGGCCGCCATAGTTCAAGCGGCGGGCGACCGAGATGATCAGGGCGATCGTCATGTCCGCGGTGTCGTCGGTAAATACGCCGGGCGTGTTCGTGACGATGATCTTGCGCGCTCGGGCGGCGGCAAGGTCGATATGTTCGGTGCCCGCACCGAAGTTGGCGATCAGGCCGAGCTGCGGACCCGCTTCGGCGATCATTGCCGCGTCGATGCGATCCGTTACGGTGGGGACGAGGACATGGGCCGATTGCATCGCCGCAACAAGCTGATGGCGCGACATGGCGCGGTCTTCGGCATTCAGGGATACGTCGAAAAGTTCGTTCATCCGCGCTTCCGTTTCCGGGAGCAGGCGGCGGGTGACGGCGACGCGCGGGGTGCCATCGACGCGGCGGGTCGGGCGATAGTCGGCGGAACTCGGCATGGATGCAAAGCTAGGCCCGGGGTGGGGCAGCGGTCAAGCATGGTGACGGCCCGCCATCGTGGACAGAGCACGCTGTGGTGTTGCTCTTGCCGGTCATTTTTGCGACGGCTGGTACATGATCAATCGCTACAGTCGTGCCCCTGCTGCCGTTATCGCATCAGTCGCCTGGGCCCTGCTTGCGCCGACGGCTCTTGCGCAGGACGCAGAAGACGGCGTGCCGTATTGGGTATCGACCCGCAAGGACACCGCGAACATGCGCGTGGGACCGGGTCGGGAATATCGGATAAACTGGACCTACACGCGCAAGGGCGTACCCATGAAAGTGCTGCGCGTGATGGGGGGGTGGCGCCTGGTCGAAGATCCCGATGGGGCGCGCGGCTGGATGCTCGCGCAATTCCTGAGCAGGGACCAGACCGGAATCGTCAAGGGCGCCATCACCGGCCTGCGCGAAAACAAGGACGGATCCGGGCGTCTGCTCTGGCGCGTCGCCCCGGGGGTCATGGGCAAGATCGGCGATTGCAAGGCTGGCTGGTGCAGCTTCGACGTTGACGGTCGCAAAGGCTATATCAAGGCGACGACCGTGTGGGGCGCGGGCAAGCCCTGACGCTGCCTTGTTCCTGATGCGAAAAGACCCCGGCCTTGCGGTCGGGGTCTTTCGTTGTTCCGGGCGTTGTGCCGGACTGTTGCCGATCAGACCAGTTCGATGGCCAGGGCCGTCGCTTCACCGCCGCCGATGCAGAGGCTGGCAACGCCCTTGGTCTTGCCATGCTTCCTGAGGGCGGCGATCAGCGTGGTGACGATGCGGGTGCCCGACGCACCGATGGGATGGCCGAGCGCCGTTGCGCCGCCATGGACGTTGATCTTTTCGTGCGGGATGCCGAGGTCGTGCATCGCGAACATGGCAACGCAGGCGAAGGCTTCGTTGACTTCGAACAGGTCGACATCGGCGATCGACCACCCGGCCTTGTCGAGAACCTTCTGGATCGCACCGACGGGGGCCGTGGTGAAGTCCTTGGGTTCCTGGGCGTGGGCGGCAAGCGCGACGACCTTTGCGACCGGGGCGAGGCCCGCCGCCTTGGCAGTGCTTTCACGGGCCAGCACGACAGCGGCGGCACCGTCTGAAATCGACGAGGACGTGGCTGCGGTGATCGTGCCGTCCTTGGCAAAGGCAGGCTTCAGCGACGGAATCTTGTCCGGGCGGCCCTTGCCGGGTGCCTCGTCGGTGTCGACAGTGACTTCGCCGCCGCGCGTCTTGACGGTGACGGGGGCGATCTCGTCCTTGAAGGTGCCATCGGCAACAGCAGTCTGGGCGCGGCGCAGCGATTCGACGGTGTAGGTGTCCTGCTGTTCGCGGGTCAGCTGATAGGCGTTGGCGGTGTCCTGCGCGAAAGTGCCCATGGCGCGGCCGGCTTCATAGGCATCTTCGAGGCCATCGAGGAACATGTGGTCGTAGGCGGTGTCATGGCCGATGCGCGCGCCCGAGCGGTGCTTCTTGAGCAGGTACGGCGCGTTGGTCATCGATTCCATCCCGCCGGCAACAACGACATCGACACTGCCCGAGGCGAGGGCTTCGGCGCCCATGATGATCGTCTGCATGCCCGAGCCGCAAACCTTGTTGACCGTGGTCGCCTGAACCGACTTGGGCAGGCCAGCCTTGATAGCCGCCTGGCGAGCAGGGGCCTGACCGAGGCCTGCAGGAAGCACGCAGCCCATGTAAATGCGGTCGATGCCATCGGGCGATACGCCTGCGCGCTCGACCGCGGCCTTGACTGCGGTGGCGCCGAGATCTGTGGCAGAAACATCTGCCAAGGCTCCCTGCATCGCGCCCATGGGGGTGCGGGCATAGGACAGGATGACGACGGGATCGGCTGACGAGAACTGTGCCATGTCTTGACTGACCTTTGCATTTGGCCCTTGTGTCTGGGCGCTGATGCGCGGGCTTGTGTGCTCCCGCGTTCATCCGCGTACATAGTGCTGCACTGCAGCGAACGCAAATGGGGCATTGGTCGAACAGATGCTGGGTCCTGCATTTTCGAGCCTGCCTGCAGGCGTTCCGCTGGTCGGTTCGGCCATTCTGGGCGCAATTGTCGGGAGTTTTCTAGGCGCTGCTCTGGAGCGTTTGCCTTCGGGACGTTCGGTCGTGACCGGTCGGTCCGCCTGCGACGGGTGCGGCAAGGCTCTGACGGTGGTCGAACTGGTGCCTGTTCTGTCGTGGATGATGCAATGGGGGAAGTGCCGCTCCTGCGGTGCGCGCATCGGCGGATGGCAGCTTGCCTGCGAACTGGGCGGCGCCGCCATTGGCGTGGCATCGCTGTTGCTGGCGCGTGAAGGCCTGGCGCTCGCCGCCATGCTGCTGGGGTGGCAGTTGCTGCTGCTGGCGTTGCTCGATCTGCGACACTTGTGGTTGCCGCGGTTGCTTGTGGGCTGGCTGGCCGCAAGCGGGCTGCTTGTGTCAATCGCCCGCGCCAGAGTGATCGATGACGCAGGAGTGATCGGTATAGCCGTTGCCGGGGGCGTGTTGGGTTATGCTCTGCTGTGGCTGATCGCGAGGTTCTATCTCAAGGCTCGCGGGCGCGAGGGGATGGGCTCGGGCGATCCTCCGCTGCTCGGCGCGATCGGGCTCTGGCTGGGGCCGCTGGGTGTCGTCGAGACGATGCTTGGTGCAAGCATCATCGGCATTGCAGCGGCTATTGTCATGCTTGTCAGCAATCGTAAGATCGACGTTGACACGGCACTGCCGCTGGGGACCTGCCTTGCCGCTACGGCATGGCTGCTCTTCCTTTTGCAGGGGCCGGGCTGAAAGCGATTCGGGGAGCGGGGCGACATGTTCAAGGAAACGGCGCGCGACGAAATGATGACTGCGCTCGGCAAGCAGCGCGAGGCCTTTATGGCAGCCCGGCCCGAGCCTCTGTCGACGCGCAACGACCGTCTGGAGCGCTGCGCCAGGATGCTGCTGGCCCATGGCGAGGATTTCGCCAGAGCGATGAGCGCCGACTTCGGCCACCGCAGCCACGAGCAGTCGATGCTGACCGATATCATGCCCTCGATCAGCCTGATCCGCTATTCGCAGAAGCGGATGAAGGCATGGAGCAAGCCCGAGAAGCGCCACGTCAACTTTCCGTTGAACCTTTTGGGGGCGCGGGCCGAGGTGCGCTATGAGCCCAAGGGCGTGATCGGCATCGTCGCGCCGTGGAACTTCCCGGTCGGGTTGACGATGGGGCCGCTGGCGCAGGCCTTTGCGGCGGGGAACCGGGCGATGCTCAAGCCAAGCGAGTTTACCGAGCGGACCTCGGAACTCATGGCGGAGTTGTTTCCGAAGTTCTTCGGGGATGACGAGGTGGCCGTCATTCTGGGCGGGCCTCAGACGGGACAGGACTTCTGCTCGCTGCCGTTCGATCACCTCCTGTTCACCGGGGCGACCTCGATCGGCAAGCACGTGCTTCACGCGGCGGCGGACAATCTGGTGCCGGTGACGCTGGAACTGGGCGGCAAGTCGCCCACCATTCTCGGACGCAGCGCCGACGTTGCCAAGGCGGCGGAGCGGATCGCGCTCGGCAAGATGATGAACGCAGGCCAGATCTGCCTGGCGCCGGACTACATGCTGGTGCCCGAGGAACTGGAGCACAAGGCCATCGGAGCGGTGCAGGCGAGCGTGGCGCGGATGTATCCGACGCTGCTGGCGAACGACGATTACACCTCTGTGATCAACCGGCGTCACCGTGATCGACTGGCGGGGCTGGTCGACGATGCCGTGGCAAAGGGCGCCGAGGCGATTGTCGTAAATCCGGGCAACGAGAACTTCGAAGGGGCGAACGGCTACAAGCTGCCCCTGACGATCCTGCGCAACGTCAGTGACGACATGAAGGTCATGCAGGACGAGATCTTCGGGCCGGTCCTGCCGGTGAAGACCTATTCGCGGATCGATGAAGCCATCGATTACGTCAATGCCCACGACCGACCGCTGGGGCTCTATTACTTTGGCGAGGATCGGGTCGAGCGTGAGGCAGTGCTCAGCCGGACGATCTCGGGCGGGGTGACCGTCAATGATGTTATTTTTCATGTCTCGGCCGACGACTTGCCGTTCGGCGGAGTGGGGCCTTCCGGCATGGGGAGCTATCATGGCGTGGAAGGCTTCCGTTCGTTCAGCCATGCCCGTGCCGTCTACAGCCAACCGAAGATCGACCTCGCCAGGATCGCGGGCCTCAAGCCGCCATACGGTGCTGCCACGGCGCGCACGCTGAAGATGCAGCTGAAGTAAGCAAGGCATACGAATGGCAGGGCGGCGGCCGTACGTCGCCCAATCACGCTGCACTGGGAAAAGGGCAGGCAATTCCGCCCTTAGTGCAATGCACCCCACTTGCGTACAGGCGCGGTCGGGACTAGGGCGCAGGCGAACCTGCAGCTTCGCGAGTCAGCCCTTTGGTCGATCTGTCTCAATACCTGCCGATCCTGATCTTTCTCGGGATCGCCTTGGCGCTTTCTTCCGCATTCGTGTTCCTGCCGATGGGCGTGTCGCGCCTGACCGGCGCACACAATCCCACCGCGGAAAAGCTCAGCGAGTATGAATGCGGCTTCCCCGCGTTCGAAGACCCGCGCAGCCAGTTCGACGTGCGGTTCTATCTCGTCGCGATCCTGTTCATCATCTTCGATCTCGAAGCCGCGTTCCTGTTTCCGTGGGCGGTCAGCCTGAAGGAAACCGGTTGGGCCGGGTGGACGACCATGATGGTCTTCCTCGGCGAACTGGTGATCGGCTTCATCTATGCCTGGAAGAAGGGCGCGCTGGACTGGGAATGAGCAACATGGCCACTAACCCGCTCGTTACTGCCAATGCCGGTGCCGTTACGGCGCCGGACCAGGCGTTTTTCGACAGCCTCAATGCCGAGGTGAACGACAAGGGCTTCCTCGTCACCAGCACCGAAGAGCTGTTCCAGTGGGCCCGCACCGGCTCGCTGTGGTGGATGACCTTCGGCCTTGCCTGCTGCGCGGTCGAGATGATCCACGTCAACATGCCCCGCTATGACATGGAACGCTTTGGCGTTGCCCCGCGCGCCTCGCCGCGCCAGTCGGACGTGATGATCGTGGCCGGCACGCTGTGCAACAAGATGGCCCCGGCACTGCGCAAGGTCTATGACCAGATGTCGGACCCCAAGTACGTGATCTCGATGGGTTCGTGCGCCAATGGCGGCGGCTACTATCACTACAGCTATTCGGTAGTGCGCGGCTGCGATCGCATCGTGCCGGTGGACATCTACGTGCCCGGCTGCCCGCCAACTGCCGAAGCGCTGCTCTATGGCGTGATGCAGTTGCAGCGGAAGATCCGCCGCGCCGGCACGATCGAGCGCTGAGGAGCAAGGAACAATGACCGTTCTCCACTCCGCGCCGCGCTGGTTCTCGAACGAGGGCGTGAAGGATGCGCTGGCGGCTGCACTGGGCGCGATGCTGGTTTCGGCTGACGAGGAGCATGGCGAAATCCTGCTCACCGTCGCGCGTGACAGCGTCGAGGATGCGCTGCGCCGATTGCGTGACGAGCACGAATACCAGCAGCTGATGGACATCGCAGGCGTCGACTATCCGCAGCGGGCCGAGCGCTTCGACGTCTGCTACTGCCTGCTCTCGGTGACGAAGAACCACCGCGTGATCGTCAAGGTCTCGACCGACGAGGCGACGCCGGTGCCGACCGTGACGACGCTGTGGCCGAACGCCGGCTGGTACGAGCGCGAAGTCTACGACATGTTCGGCGTGCTGTTTTCGGGCAATTCGGACCTGCGCCGCATCCTCACCGACTATGGCTTCCAGGGACACCCGTTCCGCAAGGACTTCCCGCTGACCGGCTATGTCGAGCTGCGCTATTCGGAAGAAGACAAGCGCGTGGTCTATGAGCCGGTGCAGCTGGCGCAGGATCTTCGCCAGTTCGACTTCATGAGCCCATGGGAAGGCGCGGACTATGTGCTGCCGGGTGACGAGAAGGCTGCGACCCCGCCGCCTGCTTCGGCTCCGGTGGCGACCAAGCCCGACACCAAGGGCGATCCGAAGGCCGACGTGCCCAAGACGACCGACAAGCCTGCCGACACCGGCGCTGGCGAGAAGGCCAATGCCGAGGCGGCCAAGCCGGTTTCTGATGCGAAGGCCACCGGCGGCACTGTCGCGGGTCAGGGCCAGGGCGAGCCGGTTGCGGTGAAGACCGAAATTGACGCTCCCGATGCGCCCGAGCCGACCGAGGCTCGCCCGGCGAAGAAGCCGCGCGCAACGAAGACTGCCGATACCGAGGGCGCGACCGAAGCGGCCGACAAGCCCAAGCGGACGCGCGCGAAGAAGACCGATGGAGAAGGCGCATGAGCCTGAGCCTCGAACAGTCGCCGACCACCGGCGACGAGGTCATTTCCAACTACACGATCAACTTCGGGCCCCAGCACCCGGCGGCGCACGGCGTGCTGCGCATGGTCATGGAGCTTGACGGCGAGATCATCGAACGCATCGACCCGCACGTCGGCCTGCTCCATCGCGGCACCGAGAAGCTGATCGAGCACAAGACCTACCTGCAGGCGCTGCCCTACTTCGACCGGCTCGACTACTGCTCGCCGCTGGCCATGGAGCACTCCTATGTGCTCGCGGTCGAAAAGCTGCTGAACATCGAGGTTCCGCTGCGCGCCCAGTACCTGCGCGTGCTGTTCGCGGAACTGACCCGAATCTGCAACCACATGCTTAACCTCGGCAGCCATGTCATGGACGTTGGCGCGATGACGCCGAACCTGTGGCTGTTCGAGATCCGCGAGGACTGCCTCAACTTCTTCGAGCGCGCTAGCGGAGCGCGCATGCACTCGGCATGGTTCCGCCCTGGCGGCGTGCACCAGGACGTGCCGCTCAAGCTGCTGACCGACATGGCGGACTGGATTGACGACCGCCTGTTCCCGCTGTTCGAGGACGCGATGAGCCTCGTGGTCGACAACCGCATCTTCAAGCAGCGCAACGTCGACATCGCCATGGTTTCCAAGGAAGACGCGCTGCGCTGGGGCTTCTCCGGCCCGATGATCCGTGGTTCGGGCATTCCGTGGGACTTGCGCAAGAGCCAGCCCTACGACGTCTATGACCGCATGGAGTTCGACATTCCCGTCGGCACCAGCGGCGACTGCTATGACCGCTTCATGGTCCGCGTCGAGGAAGTGCGCCAGTCGGCCCGCATCATGCGCCAGTGCATCGCGCAGATGCCCGAAGGCCCGATTGCCAGCACAGACCGCAAGGTGGTGCCGCCCAAGCGCGCCGAGATGAAGCAGTCGATGGAAGCGCTGATCCATCACTTCAAGCTCTACACCGAAGGCTTCCACGTTCCGGCGGGCGAAGTCTATGTGGCGACCGAAAGCCCCAAGGGCGAATTCGGCGTCTATCTGGTCTCGGACGGTTCGAACAAGCCCTACCGCTGCAAGATCCGCCCGACCGCGTTCAGCCACCTCCAGGCGATGGACTTCATGTGCAAGGGCCACATGCTGCCCGACGCCACCGCCATCCTCGGCGCGATCGACGTGGTGTTCGGGGAGTGTGACCGGTGAGCGGCGAAGATCTGATGATTTTCTGTCGACAGCCCGTGGTTGTTGGCGGCGAAACATTCAACGTTGTTGCGGGGCTTCGGTCGGACCGACCCGGTGAAATTATTGTTCGGACGATGGATGATAATGATTACCCGGACGACCGTTTCCCCGTGGAGATTATTCCCGCAGCCGCTGGGATTGTTCTCAGGACTGGACCAAGCTTTTATCCTTGGGAAGAGCTTATGCAGAGGGCAGAGCATCGCTTGAGGGGGCAGCTCTGATGTCAAACCTTGAAACCGCGAAGGCGATGATCGCCGCCTACAACGCGCAGGACGTGGATACTTACGTCTCCTACATGACCGACGATGCCTGCGAGGCGAACTATCGCGGGGACGTGGTGCGTGAGGGGAAGGAAGGCACGCGCTCGGGCCTCGCCGCCGCGTTTGCGCGCTGGCCGCAGAACCATGCCGAGATTGTCGAGGCTCAGGCCATCGGCAACTACGTGCTGATGCGCGAGCATGTGACGCGCGGTCCCGCGACCGATGGTTCGGCGCTGGTCGAGCCGTTCGATGTGATCGCAGTCTATTCTTTCGAGGGCGCAAAGTGCTCTCGGGTGGAGTTTATCCGGTGAAGTCCACGTTTGACCTCATGCGCCTCTGGGCTATGCTGACGGGCCTCGCGCTCGCCGCGTGGTACTTCGGCGAACTGTACCTCGGCGCGCAGGCGACCGAGACGCTGCCGATGCTGATCGCCGCGATCGGCGGGTTCGAGCTGTTCCACTATGCGCAGGACATCCTGATCAAGCGGGGGCGGAGCAATGGCTGATCGCTTCATCGAACCCGACACTCCCGAGCTGCGCGCCCGCTGGGGCGGCTTTGCGTGGACGCCCGAGAATGCCGAGCAGGCCAAGGTCATCGTCGGCCGCTATCCGGCGGGGCGTCAGCGCTCGGCGGTGATGCCGCTCCTCGATCTGGCGCAGCGCCAGGTGGGGGCGGAGCTGAACACGCAAGGCTGGCTGCCGATCCCGGTGATGGAATACGTGGCCAAGTACCTCGACATGCCGGTGATCCGCGTGGTCGAGGTGGCGACGTTCTACACGATGTACAACATCGCCCCGATCGGCCGCTTCCACGTGCAGGTCTGCGGCACCACGCCGTGCATGCTGCGCGGGTCCGACGACATCATGGCCGCCTGCAAGGGCAAGGGCCTGAAGAAGGGCCACACGACGCCTGACGGCCTGTTCACGCTGACCGAGGTCGAGTGCATGGGCAACTGTGCGTCTGCTCCGATGGTCCAGATCAACGACGACAACTACGAAGACCTCACCGCCGCCGACATGGAGCGCATCCTTGACGAGCTGGCCGCAGGCAAGCAGCCGAAGACCGGCACGCAACTGCCGGGCCGTCATACGGTGGAACCGGCAGGTGCCTTGAGCAACCTGACGGCGATGGTCGATGCCAACCACGACTATCGAGGGGAGTGGTAGGATGAACCAACACCCCAACCCCGCTCAGGCTGAGCTTGTCGAAGCCCGCCCGCTGCCGTCGCGTTTTGCCATCATCCTTCGACAGGCTCAGGATGAGCGGATTTTTGCGATTAGAGGTGCCCTGTGAGTCTCGCTGACAAGGATCGCATCTTCACCAACGTCTACGGCTTCCAGCCGTGGAACCTTGCTGCCGCACGCCAGCGCGGGGACTGGGACAATACCAAGGCCCTGATGGAGCGCGGGCAGGACGCGATCATCGAGGAAATCAAGGCTTCGGGCCTGCGCGGCCGTGGCGGTGCGGGCTTCCCCACCGGCATGAAGTGGTCGTTCATGCCCAAGGAATCGAAGGACGGCCGTCCGAGCTTCCTCGTGATCAACGCCGACGAATCCGAGCCGGGTTCGTGCAAGGATCGCGAGATCATCCGCCACGATCCGCACAAGCTGATCGAAGGCGCGCTGATCGCAGGCTATGCGATGCGCGCGCGCGCGGCCTATATCTACATTCGCGGCGAATATATCCGCGAAGCCGAGACGCTGTTCGCCGCCGTGCAGGAGGCCTATGACGCGGGCCTGATCGGCAAGAACGCGAGTGGGTCGGGCTACGATTTCGACGTCTTCGTCCATCGCGGCGCAGGCGCCTACATCTGCGGCGAAGAGACCGCGATGATCGAAAGCCTCGAAGGCAAGAAGGGCCAGCCCCGCCTCAAGCCGCCGTTCCCGGCCGGCGCGGGCCTTTATGGCTGCCCGACCACGGTCAACAACGTGGAATCGATCGCGGTTGCGCCAACGATCCTGCGTCGCGGCGCTTCGTGGTTCTCCTCCTTCGGTCGTGAAAACAACAAGGGCACCAAGCTCTTCCAGATCAGCGGCCATGTGAACCGGCCCTGCGTGGTCGAGGAAGAGATGAGCATTCCGTTCAGCGAGCTGATCGAGAAGCACTGCGGCGGCATCCGTGGCGGCAAGGACAACCTGCTCGCCGTGATCCCCGGCGGCTCGTCGGTCCCGCTGGTTCCGGCTGCAGAAATCTGGGACGCGCCGATGGACTTCGACGGTCTGCGTGCGCTGGGTTCGGGCCTTGGCACCGCCGCCGTCATCGTCATGGACAAGTCGACCGACATCGTCCGCGCGATCAGCCGCCTTTCGTACTTCTACAAGCATGAAAGCTGCGGCCAGTGCACGCCGTGCCGCGAAGGCACAGGCTGGATGTGGCGCGTGATGGAGCGGCTGCGCACGGGCGATGCGGATGTCGAGGAGATCGACATGCTGTTCAACGTAACCAAGCAGGTCGAAGGCCACACCATCTGCGCTCTGGGTGACGCCGCCGCATGGCCGATCCAGGGCTTGATCAAGCACTTCCGCCCTGAGATCGAGCGCCGGATTGCCGAAAACGCTCGGCCAGAACTGTCAGAGGCAGCAGAATAATGCCTAAAGTCAAAGTCGACGGCGTAGAGCTCGAAGTCCCGGCAGGCGCTACTGTCCTGCAGGCGTGCGAGCTGGCCGGCAAGGAAATCCCGCGGTTCTGCTATCATGAGCGGCTGAGCATTGCCGGCAACTGCCGCATGTGCCTTGTCGAAGTGAAGCCCGGACCGCCCAAGCCACAGGCGTCCTGCGCGCTGCCCGCCACGGAAGGCCAGGAAATCCGCACGGATTCCGAGATGGTCAAGAAGGCGCGGGAAGGGGTGATGGAATTTCTCCTGATCAACCACCCGCTCGATTGCCCGATCTGCGATCAGGGTGGCGAGTGCGACCTGCAGGACCAGTCGGTCGCCTATGGTCGTGGTGCCTCGCGCTATCACGAGAACAAGCGCGCGGTGACCGAGAAGTACATGGGCCCGCTCATCAAGACGACGATGACGCGCTGCATCCACTGCACCCGCTGCGTGCGCTTCAGTGAAGAAGTGGCGGGCGTGGACGAAATCGGCGCGCTCTATCGCGGCGAGACGATGCAGATTTCCACTTATCTGGAAAAGGCCGCGGCGCACGAGCTTTCGGCCAACGTGATCGACCTCTGCCCGGTCGGCGCGCTGACCAGCCGCCCCTATGCGTTCGAAGCGCGTCCGTGGGAGCTGAAGAAGACGCTGTCCATCGACGTTTCCGACGCGCTGGGATCAAACATCCGGCTCGACTGCCGTGGCCGCGAAGTGCTGCGCATCCTGCCGCGCGTCAACGACGACGTGAATGAGGAATGGCTGTCCGACCGTGGCCGCTACATGGTCGACGGACTGACCCGCCGCCGTCTCGACAAGCCATGGCTGCGCCGTGATGGCAAGCTGGTCGCGGCGGCCTGGGCCGAGGCGTTCGAGGCTGTGGCGAAGATCAATCCGGGTTCGTCGGTGGCGGTGATCGCGGGCGATCTGGTTGATTGCGAGACGATGTTTGCGGCCAAGAAGCTGGCAGGGGCCTTGGGGTCCACGCTGCTCGAAGGCCGTCAGACGGGTCTGGCCTATGACACGTCGAACCTTGCGGCGGTGAACTTCAACTCGGGCCTGGCTGGCATCGAGGATGCCGACGCGGTGCTGATCGTCGGTTCGATGATCCGCGACGAAGCGCCGCTGCTCAACACCCGCCTGCGCAAGGCGGTGAAGAAGGGCGCGAAGGTCTTCGTGGTCGGCCCGCAGTGGGATCCGACTTATCCGGCGACGTTCCTGGGTGACGATCTGGCGGTGCTGGGCAACCTGCCTGCCGAAGTCAGCGATGCGTTCGGCGCGGCCCAGAAGCCTGCGATCATTCTGGGTGGTGCGGCTCTGGGCAATGGCGCGCTGGGCGCAGGTCTGGCCTTTGCCGAGCAGTTCAATCTGGTGCGTGAGGGCTGGAACGGCTTCAACGCGTTGCACATGGCAGCAAGCCGCATGGGCGGGCTGATGCTCGGCTATGCGCAAGCGGGCGGCATTGCCGATCTGGTTGCGGCCAAGCCAAAGATGGTCATCTCGCTGGGTGCGGATGAGGTGGACTTTACAAAGTTTGCCGACAGCATGATCGTGCATATCGGCCATCATGGTGACAAGGCGGCGCACGCTGCCGATGTGATCCTGCCTGCCGCCGCGTTCAGCGAGAAGGACGGCACTTACGTCAACACCGAAGGCCGCGTGCAGTATGCGGAAAAGGCCGTGTTCGCGCCGGGCGATGCCCGCGAGGACTGGACGATCCTGCGCGCGATGGCCGACGCGCTTGGCGTTTCGGTAGGCTTCGACAGCTTCGAGCAGCTTCGCGCCGCGATGGTGGCCGAAGTTCCGGCGCTGGGCTTGGAAGGTCTGGCCGATTACGGTGCTCTGCCCTCGGCTCCCGCTGGTGCCAGGGCTGAGGGTGTGATCGCGGGTTACCCGATCAAGGATCGCTACCTGACCAACGCCATCGCCCGTTCCAGCCCGACGCTGCAGCGCTGTTCGGCGGAACTGCTCCACGGGACAAGCTTCGCGGAGGCCGCGGAATGACCGAGTTCTTCATGGGTCTTGGCCTCTCGTACGAGTGGGCCTGGGGCATTGCCACCGTCTGCGGGATCCTGCTGATCGCATTCCCGCTAATGCTCGGCGTTGCCATGATCATCTATGCCGACCGCAAGATCTGGGCGGCGATGGCGCTGCGCAAAGGGCCGAACGTGGTGGGGCCGCTGGGCCTGCTGCAGTCGTTTGCCGACGGCCTGAAGGTGTTCCTGCAGGAAACCATCATTCCTTCGGCGGCGAACAAGGGCCTGTTCCTGATCGCGCCGATCATCACCTTCACCGTTGCGCTGATGGCTTGGGCGGTGATCCCGTTCAATTCGGGCGCGGTGCTGGCCAACATCAATGTCGGCCTGCTCTACGTCCTCGCGATCTCATCGCTGGGTGTTTACGGCGTGGTGATCGCGGGCTGGTCGTCGAATTCGAAGTACCCGTTCTTCTCGGCGATGCGCGCCTCGGCGCAGATGATCTCCTATGAAGTCTCGATCGGCTTCATCTTGATCTGCGTGGTGCTGTGGGCGGGGACGTTCAACCTGAACGACATCGTCAAGGCGCAGCAGAGCCACGTTTGGATCATCAACGGCTTCGTCGCGAACCCGCTGCTGTTCCCGATGTGGGTGATGTTCCTGATCTCGGGCCTGGCCGAAACCGCACGCGCGCCGTTCGACCTGACCGAGGCGGAATCGGAGCTGGTGGCGGGCTATCAGACCGAATACTCGTCGATGGCCTTCGCGCTCTACTGGCTCGGCGAATATGCCAACGTGCTGCTGATGTGCGCGCTGAACGCCGTGCTGTTCTGGGGCGGATACCTGCCGCCGCTCGACATTCCGGTGCTCTACCTCGTGCCGGGCTTCGTGTGGCTCCTGCTCAAGATCCTGTTCTTCTTCTTCATCTTCAGCTGGGTGAAAGCCACTGTCCCGCGCTATCGCTATGACCAGCTGATGCGCCTGGGCTGGAAGATCTTCCTGCCCGTATCGCTGCTGTTCGTGTTCCTCGTCAGCGGCTACCTCATGGCTACCGGACACTTCGCATGACCGTCGGACAGCTCATCAAGAGCTTCACCCTTTGGGAGTTCGTGAAGGCGCACTGGCTGACCTTGAAGTATTTCTTCAAGCCCAAGGCGACGATCAACTACCCGTTCGAGAAGAACCCGCTTTCCCCGCGCTTCCGTGGTGAACATGCCCTGCGCCGTTATCCCAACGGCGAGGAGCGCTGCATCGCGTGCAAGCTGTGCGAGGCGGTGTGCCCGGCGCAGGCGATCACGATCGAAGCCGAACCGCGCGAGGACGGCAGCCGCCGCACCACGCGTTACGACATCGACATGACGAAGTGCATCTTCTGCGGCTTCTGCCAGGAAGCCTGCCCGGTCGATGCCATCGTCGAGGGGCCGAACTTCGAATACGCGACGGAAACGCGCGAGGAGCTGCTCTACGACAAGGCCAAGCTGCTCGCGAACGGGGACAAGTGGGAGCGGGCGATAGCCGCGAACCTTGAAGCCGATGCGCCGTATCGCTAGGGGGCCGCGCTGATGATCCAGGTATTCGCCTTCTATCTCTTCGCCACGCTCTGCATCTTCAGCGGTGCGGTGACGATTCTTGCGCGCAATCCGGTGCATTCGGTGCTCTGGCTGATCCTCGCGTTCTTCAATGCCGCCGGCCTGATGGTGCTGGTGGGCGCCGAGTTCATCGCGATGCTGCTGGTCATCGTCTATGTCGGTGCGGTTGCGGTGCTGTTCCTGTTCGTCGTGATGATGCTCGACATCGACTTTGCCGAACTGCGCGCCGGATTCATCAAGAACTTCCCGCTCGGTTTGGCGCTGGCCGTCGTGCTTTTCGTCGAGCTGTTCGTCGGCCTGATCGTGCGCGGCGCGGGTTCGGTTGCGCTGGGCAAGGCCGATGGCTCGGCCGCGCCGCTGGCCGAAGCCTCGAACATCGAGGCAATCGGTGCACTGCTCTACAGCCGTTACCTGTTCCTGTTCGAAGCGGCGGGCATTGTCCTGCTGGTTGCGATGATCGGCGCGATCGTGCTGACGCATCGCCAGCGCACCGACACGCGTGGCCAGAACGTCTCGAAGCAGAACGCACGTCGCCCGGAAGAGGCGACCGTCAATCTCCAGCCGGAAGTGGGCAAGGGGGTCCAGATCTGATGATCGGCATCGAACACTACCTCGTCGTCAGCTCGATCCTGTTCGTGCTGGGCGTGCTTGGCATCTTCCTCAACCGGAAGAACGTCATCATCATCCTGATGGCGATCGAACTGATCCTGCTTTCGGTGAACCTCAACCTCGTCGCGTTCAGCGCGTTCCTGCACGACCTTGTCGGCCAGGTCTTCGCGATGTTCGTGCTGACGGTGGCTGCGGGCGAGGCAGCAATCGGGCTTGCCATTCTCGTCATCTACTTCCGTGGCCGCGGCACCATTGCCGTCGACGATGTCAACCGGATGAAGGGCTGAACCAATGTCTTCCATCCTGATCATTGTATTCCTGCCGCTTCTGGCAGCGATCGTCGCAGGCCTCGGCAACAAGAAGCTGGGCACAGTTCCGGCCAAGGTGGTGACCACTGGCGCGCTGTTCATCTCGTGCGCGCTGTCCTGGCCGATCTTTATCTCTTTCCTGGGCGGAACGGCCGAGGCAAGCGTCACTCCGGTGCTGCACTGGGTCAAGTCGGGCGCGCTCGACTTCGCATGGGCGCTCCGGGTCGACACGCTTACGGCAGTCATGCTGGTGGTCATCACCAGCGTCTCGGCGCTCGTCCACCTGTACTCGTGGGGCTACATGAGCGAGGAGCCGGATCAGCCGCGCTTCTTCGCCTACCTGTCGCTGTTCACCTTCGCCATGCTCATGCTGGTGACGGCGGACAACCTCGTGCAGATGTTCTTCGGTTGGGAAGGCGTGGGTCTTGCCTCCTACCTTCTGATCGGCTTCTGGTTCCGCAAGCCTTCCGCCAACGCCGCCGCTATGAAGGCCTTCGTGGTCAACCGCGTCGGCGACCTCGGCTTCATGATGGGCATCTTCGGGACGTTCCTGGTGTTCGGCACAGTGTCGATCCCGGCGATCCTTGAAGCCGCGCCCGGCATGGCCGGCTCGACCATCGGTTTCCTTGGCTACCGCTTCGACACGATGACCGTGCTGTGCCTGCTGCTGTTCATCGGCGCGATGGGCAAGTCGGCGCAGCTTGGTCTGCACACGTGGTTGCCTGACGCTATGGAAGGCCCGACTCCGGTATCGGCGCTGATCCACGCTGCCACCATGGTGACAGCGGGCGTGTTCATGGTCTGCCGTCTGTCGCCGATGTTCGAAGTCAGCCCAACGGCGCTGTCGTTCGTGACCTTCATCGGTGCGATGACCTGCATCTTTGCGGCGACCGTGGGCACGACGCAGACCGACATCAAGCGCGTGATCGCCTATTCGACCTGCTCGCAGTTGGGCTATATGTTCTTTGCGGCAGGTGTCTCGGCCTATGGCGCGGCGATGTTCCACCTGTTCACCCACGCCTTCTTCAAGGCGTTGCTGTTCCTGGGTGCCGGTTCGGTGATCCACGCGATGCACCACGAGCAGGACATGCGGTACTATGGCGGCCTGCGTAAGAGCATTCCGCTTACCTACTGGGCGATGATGATGGGCACGCTGGCGATTACCGGCGTCGGCATTGTCGATGTGTTCGGTTTTGCAGGTTTTTACTCGAAGGACGCGATCCTTGAGGCGGCCTATGCCAAGGGCACCGAACTGGGGCACTTTGCCTTCTTCATCGGTATCTTTGCAGCGCTGCTGACCAGCTTCTATTCGTGGCGTCTGGTGTTCCTGACCTTCTTCGGCAAGCCGCGCTGGGAGCAATCCGAGCATGTCCAGCACGCGGTACACGATGCTCATGGGCATGACGATCATGCTCACGGGCACGATGACCATGCGCATGCGCATCATCATGATGAGCACAACGATGGCACGGCAGGCTATCACCCGCATGAAAGCCCGCTGAACATGCTGGTTCCGCTGGGCGTGCTGTCGCTTGGCGCGGTGCTGGCAGGCTTTGTCTTCCATCACAGCTTCGTGAGCGAAGGCACCGGACATTTCTGGAAGGGCTCGCTCGTGTTCGCGGAACACACGATCCATGCAATGCACGAAGTGCCGACATGGGTTAAGTGGGCGCCGTTCGCGGTCATGGCCACCGGCCTTCTGATCGCCTGGTACGCCTACATCAAGAACACGAAGTTCCCGGCCGCGTTCGTCGAGCAGTTCGGGTTCCTCTACAAGTTCCTGCTCAACAAGTGGTACTTCGACGAACTTTACCACTATGTCTTCGTCGTTCCGGCGATGTGGCTGGGCCGCGTGTTCTGGAAGGTTGTCGACCAGGGCGTGATTGACCGCTTCGGCCCCAATGGTGCCGCATGGGTCGTCGCTCAAGGCAGCCGCGCCGCCGCCAAGCTCCAGTCGGGGTATCTCTATAGCTATGCGCTGGTCATGCTCGTCGGCCTTGTCGGCGCGATCAGCTGGGTGATCGCACAATGACCGGTTTTCCGATCCTCTCGCTGATGCTGCTGGTGCCGCTGGTTGCGGCAGTGGCCTGCCTTGTCGTTCCTCGTGAACAGGCGCGTTCCGTTGCGCTTGTCGCCACTTTGATCGACTTCGTTCTGGGGGTGATCCTCTGGGCACAGTTCGACATCGGCGGCGCGCAGTGGCAATTCACGGAAAGCGCCGCGATCTTCTCGGGCTTCTCGTGGAAGCTCGGCATCGATGGCATCGCGCTGCTGCTGATCGCGCTGACGGTATTCCTGATGCCGATCTGCATCGGAGCCAGCTGGACCTCGATCGACAAGCGCCAGGGCGAGTATTACGCGGCGTTCCTGCTCATGGAAACGCTGATGATCGGCGTGTTCGCGGCGCAGGACCTGTTTCTGTTCTACATCATGTTCGAGGCCGGCCTGATCCCGATGTACCTGATCATCGGCGTGTGGGGCGGGGCGGAGCGCATCTACGCCAGCTACAAGTTCTTCCTCTACACGCTTCTCGGCTCGGTGCTGATGCTGATCGCGATGTTCTGGATGGTTAACGAAGCCGGCACGACCGACATCCCGACGCTGATGGCCTACAACTTCCCGGCTCAGGCGCAGACCTGGCTGTGGCTGGCCTTCTTCGCGAGCTTTGCCGTGAAGATGCCGATGTGGCCTGTCCACACCTGGCTGCCCGACGCGCACGTGCAGGCGCCCACCGGCGGTTCGGTGATCCTTGCAGGCGTGCTGCTGAAGATGGGTGGCTATGGCTTCATTCGCTTCTCACTGCCGATGTTCCCAGAAGCCTCGGCGCAGTTCGCGCCGCTGATCTTCGGCATGTCGATGGCGGCCGTGGTCATCACCTCGCTGATCGCGTTGGTGCAGCACGACATGAAGAAGCTGATCGCCTATTCCTCGGTCGCGCACATGGCGATCGTGACGATTGGCCTGTTTGCCTTCAATCAACAGAGTCTCGAAGGTTCGATGCTGATCATGCTGAGCCACGGCCTGGTTGCAGGCGCGCTCTTCCTCAGCGTCGGCGTGATCTATGACCGTCTGCACACGCGCGAGATTGCGCGCTATGGCGGCTTGTCGATCAACATGCCGTATTACGCGGTATTCCTGCTGCTGTTCACGATGGCTTCGATCGGGCTTCCGGGTACGAGCGGTTTCGTTGGCGAGTTCCTGTCGCTGATGGGCGTCTACCAGATCTCGAGCTGGGTTGCCCTGATTTGCACCACCGGGATCATCCTTGGTGCGGCATACATGCTCTACCTTTATCGTCGCATTGCCTATGGCGAGCAGAAGAACGCCGATGCCGCCGCGATGCTCGACCTCGACAAGCGCGAGTGGGCGATGATGGTGCCGCTTGCTGCCGTGGTGCTCTGGATGGGCGTGTACCCTGAAAGCTTCATCGCGCCGATGCGCAAGGATATTGCCGCGCTCGATGCGCGCCTCGCGCAAGCCAAGCCCAAGGGCGATGCGCAAGTAACTGCTGGAAAGCCGATGGCTGCTGCCCATTCTGAACATGAAGCCGCGCACGGGGAGGCACACTGATGGACTTCGCCCGTTCGCTCGCGCTCACCACGCCCGAAATTCTGCTTTCGGTTTCGGGTCTGGTGTTGCTGCTGATCGCCGCCTGGGGCGGTGACAAGGCCTCGCGCCTGATCTCGATCCTTGCCGTTGCTGTCCTGACGGTTTGCGCCATTCTTACTGCGCCTGCACTGTGGGGGCAGGCAATGGGGCCGGACGTGACCGCGTTCGGTGGCCAGCATCGCGCCGATGCCTTCGCCGCGTTCGCCAAGTTGCTGATCTACGCCAGCGCTGGCGTGACGCTGATCGTTGCGCAGTCGTTCTTCGACAAGGCTCGCGCAATGCGCGCGGAATTCCCGCTGCTCGTGCTGTTCGCCTCGCTCGGCATGGGCATGATGGTGTCTGCAGGTGATCTGCTGGCGCTTTACATCGGCCTCGAGCTGAACAGCCTTGCGTCCTATGTGTTGGCTTCGTTCCTGCGCACCGACGAGCGGTCGGCGGAATCCGGGCTCAAGTACTTTGTGCTTGGCTCGCTGGCTTCAGGTATCCTGCTGTTCGGCATGAGCCTGACCTACGGCTTCACCGGCACGACCAGCTTTGGCGGGATCAATGCTGCGCTTGCGGGCGGCCTGTCGACCGGAGCGACGTTCGGCCTTATCTTCGTGCTGGCAGGTCTTGCCTTCAAGATCAGCGCGGCGCCGTTCCACATGTGGACGCCCGACGTTTACGAAGGCGCGCCGACGCCGGTAACGACGTTCTTCGCCACTGCGTCGAAGGTCTCGGCGCTGGGCCTGCTGGTGCGCGTCAGCTTCGAGGCTTTCGGTAGCCAGCCGCATGCCTGGCAGCAGGTCGTGATCTTCGCCTCGCTGCTGTCGATCGTTATCGGCGCGCTGGGCGCGATCGGCCAGAACAACATCAAGCGCCTCATGGCCTATTCGTCGATCAACAATGTCGGCTTCATCCTGATTGGGCTTGCGACGGCAACGCGCGCCGGTGCTTCGGCGATGCTTGTCTACATCGCGATCTATGTGGCGATGTCGGTTGCTGGTTTCGTGGCGGTACTGCTCCTGCGGGACGAGAACGGCGAGCAGGTCGAAGCGATCTCCGACCTGGCTGGCCTTTCAAAAACGCGCCCCTGGATTGCCCTTGCGATGGCGTCGGTGATGTTCAGCCTCGCCGGTATTCCGCCGCTGTTCGGCTTCTGGGGCAAATTCGTGGTGTTCCAGGCCGCAGTGCAGGCCGACATGATCGTGCTCGCCGCGATCGGCATCGCTGCATCGGTGATCGGTGCGTTCTACTACCTCAAGGTCGTCAAGGTCATGTACTTCGACGAACCGGCGGATGTGGTGAAGGGCACTGGCGAGACTTCGCATACCGTGCTGTTGGTGCTGTCGAGCCTCGCAATCTCGCCGCTCGGCTACCTTGGCACCAAGTGCCTCGATACGCTCGCTGGATACGCTGCCGCAGCGCTGTTCCCGGTCGGCTGATCACTTGATCGAAACCGTCGCCGAAATTCCCTCGACCAATGGTGCGCTGCTCGCGCGCCTTGGCGGGGGAGAGGCCGTGGCCGAAGATTACTGGCTGGTTGCTGACCGGCAAAGCGCTGGGCGTGGGCGCGCAGGGCGCGCATGGAGCGACGGCTTCGGGAACTTCATGGGTTCGACGGTCGTCAACCTTCGTGGTCCTGATCCGTTGCCGCAGACGCTGGCTCTGGTTGCCGGGCTGGCTGTGCACGAGACGGTCAGTGCCATCGCTCCGACACTGGCTGATCTCTGGCTGAAGTGGCCGAACGACCTGCTTGTTGGTGATGCAAAGCTGGCGGGCATTTTGCTCGAGCGGCAGCGTGATGCTGTGGTCATCGGAATTGGCGTAAACCTCGCACAAGCACCACTAGTACCTGACCGGTCGACGGCGTCGCTGAGCGATCTTGGCATCGATATTTCCCGCGACCAGTTTGCCGCCGATCTGGCTGCGCGGCTTGGCGATGCAGTTGACCGGTGGCACTACGGCGAATGGCCGCTGCTGCGCCAGCAGTGGATTTCACGCGCCTTGCCCACGGGGACGCTTGTTTCGGTCAAGTATAGCGACCACGGCACCATCATGGGTGCGTTTGCCGGTATCGATGATGACGGCGTTGCCCTTCTTCGCTTGGCGGACGGAGCGGTCCGTGCCATCCACGCGGGCGACATAGATATGGTGGGAACTCATGCTTCTGGCGGTTGACGTCGGCAATACCAACATCGTCTTCGCACTGTTCGAAGGTCGCGAGATCAAGTCACGCTGGCGTGTTGCGACCGATCCACGCCGCACGGCTGACGAGTACGCAGTTTGGCTGTTGCAACTCATGCAATTGCAGGGTTTTGACCGAAAAGCCGTGAGCAAGATCATCATCTCGACAGTTGTGCCGCGCGCGCAGCACAACCTCGAGGTCCTTTCGCAAAAGTACTTCGGGCTCGATCCGCTGATCGCAGGGCAAGCTCCCGTGGAATGGGGCTTCGAGGCAGATGTTGACGAGCCGCGCTCACTTGGAGCAGACCGTGCCGTCAATACCGTGGCGGCCCACGCCAAGTATGCTGGTGACCTGATCGTCGTCGATTTCGGCACAGCCACGACATTCGACGTGGTAGACTTCAATGGTGCCTACAAGGGCGGGATCATCGCACCCGGGATCAACCTGTCGCTCGACGCGTTGGTGACGGCAGCCGCAAAGCTGCCGCGCATTGCAATCGCGCCGCCGCGAGGCAACGACCGCCGGGTCATTGGTCGCAACACCGAAGACCAGATGCAGATCGGCGTGTTCTGGGGCTATGTCGCAATGATGGAAGGCCTGATCGCGCGGCTGCGTTCAGAGATCGGTCGCCCAGCCAAGATCATTGCGACGGGCGGCCTCGCCGTGCTGTTTGACGAGCATACCGAGATTTTCGATCACGTGGATACCGATCTTACCCTCGACGGCCTCGCGATCCTTGCTGAAAGAGTGTCTGATTCGTGAAGCCTGCCAAGGAACTCCTCTTCCTCGCCCTTGGTGGCTCGGGCGAGATCGGGATGAACGTCAACCTTTATGGGTGTGACGGCAAGTGGCTGATGGTCGACCTCGGTATGACATTCGCCGACCCGTATTACCCCGGGATCGACCTGGTTTTTGCGGACCTCGATTTCATCGAGCAGCGTCTCGATGACCTTGTCGGTATTGTCCTGACGCACGCGCACGAAGACCATATCGGTGCCGTGCCGTACTTCGCGCAGGACCTTGGCGTGCCGCTTTATGCGACGCCTTTCACGGCCAAGCTGGTGCATGAGAAGCTGGTCGAAGCGGGGATCGAGGAAGAGGTCGAGCTCAACGTCATTGACCACCTCGATCGCTTCGAACTGGGGCCGTTCGGCATTCGCTACGTGCCGCTGGCGCACTCGATTGCGGAAGGCAATGCGCTGCTCATCGACACTCCGCATGGTCGCATCTTCCATACCGGCGACTGGAAGCTGGACGACGAACCGCGCATCGGCACCCCGGCGACCGAGGAGGAATTGACCGCAATCGGTGACGAGGGCGTGCTGGCGCTGGTCTGCGATTCCACGAACGTGTTCAATCCCAAGCCATCGGGTTCGGAAGGCGAAGTGCGGGCGGGGTTGCTCGAGGCGGTTGGCGCGCAGAAGGGGCGTCGCGTCGTCGTCACCACATTCGCTTCCAACGTGGCGCGCCTCCAGACGCTCGGTGAGGTGGCCGAGGCTACCAATAGGAAGTTGTGCGTTGCGGGCCGCTCGCTCGACCGTATCATCCGCGTTGCGCAATCGTGCGGCTATCTCAAGAACTTCCCTGATCTTGTCCATGTCGACGATGCAATGGACGTGCCGCGCGGCGAACTGCTCGTGCTGGCGACAGGCGGGCAGGGTGAGCCGCGCGCGGCACTGGCACGCATTGCCGGCGATCAGCACCCGGTGCGGCTTGAGAAGGGCGACGTGGTCCTGTTCTCCAGCCGCCAGATCCCCGGAAACGAACTTGCCATCGGGCGCATCCAGAATGCGCTGGTAGAGAAGGGCGTGCGGATCGTGACTGACAGGCAGTCAATGATCCATGTCTCCGGCCACCCCGGTCGCCCCGAACTGGTGGCGCTGTATGACTGGATCCGGCCGGAGATCCTCGTGCCCGTCCACGGCGAAATTCGTCACATGGCCGAGCAGGCGCAACTGGGCCTGGACGAAGGCATTCCCAAGGCGATCCTGCAGAAGAACGGCGATTTGATCCGGCTTGCACCCGATGGCCCGAAGAAGCTTTCGGAAGAACGCGCCGGACGACTGGTGCTCGACGGCGACATCATAGCCCCTGCCGACGGCGAGGGCGTCGTGGCGCGACGCAAGCTTTCGCAGAACGGACTGATCACGGCGGCGCTTGCGGTGCGGCACGATGGGCAACTGGTTTCTGACGTGGAGATCGCCTCGATCGGCATTCCGTTGGACGAAGACATGGAGGCCTTCGTGGCCGAGGCCAAGGTCGAGGCATCGCAGGCCGTGCGGAACCTGAAGGGTGATCGCAAACGGGATCGCGTGGCCGTGGCAGAAGCCGTCAGGCTGGCGGTCCGTCGCACCGGACAACGCTGGTCGGGCAAGAAGCCGGTCGTGCAAGTGCTGCTGCGGGAAAGCTGAACCCATGAAGATCACGTCGATCATTGCGATTTACGGGCTGTTCTGGGTGATGGCGGCGTTCATTGTCCTCCCGTTCGGTGTGCGCACGCATGACGAGCTCGGGCAGGAGAAGGTGCTCGGGCAGGCCGACAGTGCGCCTGGCAACTTCAATCCGCGCAAGATCGCGATCCGTGCGACGATCCTTTCGGCCGCGATGTTTGCGTTCTTCTATGCTAACTATTTCAATGGCTGGATCACCGTGGCCGACCTCGATTTGACGACCTACTTCCCGCACTGACTGTGGCTGGGGGGGCTGGAACGAGTGGGGAGACAAGGCAGCGTCGGATAGACCCGGCGCTGGCATGGCTGCTGGTCCTCGCGCTTTTCTTCCGCATTCCGATCTCGCTGTTCACCGTCTACCATCACGCAGACGAGATCTGGCAGTATATCGAACCGGCCTACGGCTTGATAACTGGCGACTGGATCCGCACCTGGGATATCCGCCTCGGCATTCGCAGCTGGTTGATCCCGCTGGTCATGGTCGGGCCGGTCGGGCTTGGGCATGCGCTCGATCCCGCTGGCGAGTTGCACCTGGTCCTGCCGCGCCTGTGCATGGCGGTGGCATCGTTGGGGACGGTCTGGGCCGGATGGTCGCTTGGCGTGCGGATCAGCCGGACACATGCGATAACGGCCGGGTTCGTTGCCGCGGTCTGGGTGGACTTTGCCTACTTCGCCTCGCGCACTTCGAGCGATACTTTCTCGGTCCTCGCCATCCTTCCCGGTCTCGCCTTGCTGGTGCGCTTTCGTGACCAAGGCAATCGCCGCGACGCGCTGATCGGCGGGTTCCTCCTGGGCCTTGGCTTCATCACGCGGTTTCCGCTCGGCCCGGCCTTGGCAATCCCGTTCCTGTGGGCCGGACGGTTTGAACTGCGTCGCGCATGGCTGCCGCTGCTGGTCGGCGCAGCCGGCGGTGTGCTGTGCGACGTGCTGGCCAACCTTGCCATGGGCGAGATGCCGCTGGTCTGGATCTACAACAATGTCTTTGCCAATGTCGTCGCCAACCGCAGCCATGCCTACGGGGTCGAGGCACCGGAATGGTATCTGCAGGTACTGATCTGGCAGTGGCAGTGGATCGCAGTAGCGCTGGTGCCTGCCCTCCTGTTCGGGGCGAGGCGCTATCCCATGCTGGTGGCAACGGCAGCGGCAGTGATCGCCATCCATTCGGCAATCGGCCACAAGGAGTATCGCTTCATACTGCTTGCAGTGCTGCTGCTGATACAGGTGGCCGCCATCGGTTCGGTCGATCTTGCGCAGCGCCTGGCCGCCAGGCGCAAGCGGGAGCTGGGCCGGATGGGCCTTGTTCTCGTCCTTGGCCTGTGGCTGGCGGCATCGGTGCAAGTGGCGGCGACAGAGCCTTTCGTGATCAACTGGGGTGTTGGCAAGGCGCCGCTGCGGGCTATGCGGACCGTGCGCAGCCAGCCGAACTTCTGCGGACTGGCAACCTATCGCATCCGTGACGTGCCGTTCGTCTCGCGCGCGGTGCTCAACCGCAAGGGGCAGACGCTGTTGATCGAGGGGCGGCAGGCTCCCCGTATCGCGGCGCAGGCGCAGGCACGCTACAACGTTGCGGTGGCACCGGCCGAACACATGGGGGAGTTGCCGCCAGCCTATCGCTTCGTCGGCTGCATGTCGCCGAAAAAGCCGCTGTTCGAGCAGCAGTACTGCGTATTCCGGCGGGAAGGGCCGTGCACCGAACCGGCGGGTGATCTCGATTACAACGCGGTGCTGGTCCGCATCGACAAGTAGCGGTCAAACGCCTTCCAGAGCATAGCCAGCCGAGCGCACTGTGCGTACGGGATCGGCCGCACCGGGGATGGCAATGGCCTGACGCAGGCGGCGGATGTGGACGTCGACCGTGCGCAGCTCGATGTCGCTGCCGCTTCCCCAAACCGCGTCGAGCAACTGTCCGCGCGAGAATACGCGACCGGGATGTTCCATGAAGTGCTTGAGCAGGCGAAACTCGGTCGGACCGACCTTCATCGGTGTGCCGCGACGCATGACGCGGTGTGCTGTCGGGTCGAGCGACAGATCGCCGACCGTGATCGTCTCACCAGCCAAGGCCGGGCGCACCCGGCGCAGGACTGCGCCGACGCGGGCGATCAGCTCGCGCGGGGAGAAGGGCTTGGTGACGTAATCGTCCGCGCCGATCTCAAGCCCGCGGATGCGATCGTCTTCGTCAGAGCGGGCAGTGAGCATGATGATCGGAACGTGCGCCGTCTCCTTGTTGCGACGTAGCCGGCGGCATACTTCGATGCCGCTGGTGCCACCGATCATCCAGTCGAGCAGGACGAGGTCGGGGGCATCCTCGGCGGCGAGAAGCAGGGCCTCGTCACCGTCGTCGGTGGTGCGCACGTCGTAGCCTTCGCCGCGAAACCGGTATTCGACCAGTTCGGCCAGGGCGGTGTCATCTTCAACCAGCAGCAACTTCGGAGCAGGCACGCAAACCTCCTTGACGGTCAGTTTGCCAAGACACGACCAATGTTACCGCCTTGTGACGAAACCCCAAAAGGGCCTCACGCTGGCGGCAGCACTTCCTCGCGATCCGGCAGGTTCATGCCCGTGGCGGCATAGTAGACCATTTCGGCGATGTTGGTGGCATGGTCGCCAATGCGCTCGATATTGCGTGCGACGAACAGGAGCTGGGCAGCGCTGCTGATCGTGGCGGGGTTTTCGACCATGAACGAGACGAGGTTGCGGAAGATCGAATCGTAGAACGCATCGACCTTGGCATCGCGCTGGACGATCTCGGCCGCGGCAACAGGATCGCGCGCTGCAAAGGCTGTCAGCACGTCGTGAACCATCTCTGCGGCAAGGTCGTTCATCGCCGGAATCAGGGTCAGCGGTTCGAAACGCTTGCGCCCTTCGATGATGCCGACGCGCTTGGCGATATTCTTGGCGTAATCGCCGATCCGCTCGATCACGCCAGCGATCTTTAGTGCGGCGATGACTTCGCGCAGGTCATCGGCCATTGGCGCGCGCAGGGCAAGGACGCGGATGGCGAGCTTGTCGACTTCGGCTTCGAGCTGGTCGATCCGCTTGTCGCGCGCAATTACGCCGGCGGCGAGGTCATGGTCGCCACGCAGCAGCGCATCCATCGCCTCGGACACGGACAGCTCAGCAAGGCCGCCCATTTCCGCGACAAGGCCGCGCAGCCGGGTGATGTCCTCGTCGAAAGCCTTGACGGTATGTTCGGCCACCATGTCTTCCCCTTACCCGTAACGTCCGGTGATGTAGTCCTTCGTCCGTTCCTCGCGCGGATTGGTGAAGATATCGGAAGTCTTGCCGTATTCGACGATCTTGCCAAGGTGGAAGAACGCTGTCCGCTGCGATACGCGCGCAGCCTGCTGCATTGAATGGGTGACGATGACGATGGCATAGCGGCCACGCAACTCGTCGATCAGCTCCTCGATCCGCGCAGTGGCGATGGGGTCCAGTGCCGAGCAAGGCTCGTCCATGAGGATGACTTCGGGATCGACGGCGATGGCGCGGGCGATGCACAGGCGTTGCTGCTGCCCCCCGGAGAGCGCGGTGCCGCTGTCGTTCAGGCGATCCTTCACCTCGTCCCACAGGCCGGCCCGGCGCAGCGACTGCTCGACGATCTCGTCAAGCTCGGCCTTGCTGCCGGTGATGCCGTGGATCTTGGGGCCGTAGGCGATGTTTTCGTAGATCGACTTGGGGAAGGGGTTCGGCTTCTGGAATACCATGCCAACGCGGGCGCGTAGCTGCACCACGTCCATGCCGGACTTGTAGATGTCCTCGCCGTCGAGCAGGATATCGCCTTCGACCCGAGCGCTGGCGATCGTGTCGTTCATGCGGTTGAGCGTGCGCAGGAACGTGGACTTTCCGCAGCCCGACGGGCCAATGAACGCGGTGACATAGCGCTGCGGAATCTCGATGGACACGTCGTCAATCGCCCGCTTCTCGCCGTAGAACACCGAGACGTTCTTCGCGCTCATCTTCGACGGCGCATCGAAGTAGGGCTTGTCGTCCTGCTTCACTGCAGTCTGGATCGCTTCAGCGTTCATTTTACCACCGCTTTTCGAAACGGTTGCGCAGGTAGATCGCAAGACCGTTCATCAGGAGAAGGAAGACGAGCAGGACGACGATCGCCGCGCTGGTGCGCTCGACGAAGCCGCGGTCGATCTCGTCGGACCACAGGAAGATCTGTACCGGCAGCACCGAGGAAGGCGCGGTGAAGCCGGAAGGCGGGCTGGCCACGAAGGCCCGCATGCCGATCATCAGCAGCGGCGCGGTTTCGCCCAGCGCACGGGCCATGCCGATGATCGTGCCGGTGAGGATCCCCGGCAGAGCGAGAGGCAGCACGTGGTTGAACACCACCTGCACCTTGCTGGCCCCGATGGCGAGCGCGGCATCCCGGATCGACGGAGGCACTGCCTTGATCGCATTGCGGCCGGAGATCACGATGACCGGCATGGTCATCAGCGCCAGCGTCATGCCGCCGATCAGCGGGGCCGAGCGGTAGTGCGGGAAGATGGCCAGGAACACGGCAAGGCCAAGCAGGCCGAAGATGATCGATGGCACTGCCGCCAGGTTGTTGATCGAAATCTCGATCCATTCGGTCCAGCGGTTCTTCGGCGCATATTCTTCGAGGTAAAGAGCCGACAGCACGCCCACCGGGAAGGCCAGGACGAGCGTGATGAACATCGTCAGGATCGAGCCCTTGAGGGCGCCCCAGATGCCTACTGACTGCGGACTGGTGGCATCCGACCGGCTCAGGAAGCCCTTGTCGAACACGCGGACCAGCTTGCCTTCGCTTGCCAGCTTCACGGCAAGCTGCTGCATTCCCGGTTCACCTTCGCCGCGCTGTGCAGAAGCAAGGTCGTCGCTCGCAGGGAGCGAGGCGCTGTAGGTGCTGCCCAACAGCGAGGGATCCGCGATAATGGCAGTTGCGACCTCGCGCCAGGCACCCTGGCCGACAAGGTCGTCGGCTTCGGGGCCGAGCGCGGTCTTCGCAGCATTGCCGACGACCTTCTCCAGCCCTGCAAGTTCCAGCCCGCCCATGGGATCGGGCTGGGCAAGGCGCTTGGCGTCGATCTGCATCGAGCCCGCCAGCGGAATGTCGAATCGCACTTCGCTGCGCTGGAAACCGGCAATGCCCGCCGAGCTCATGTTGATCAGCAGGAATGCCAGCATCAGCGCTGAAAAGGCGACAGCGACAAAACCGAGCCAGCGAAAGCGCCTGTCGGCGGCGCGGCGCTTCGCCAGCCCCTTGTCCATCAGCGCCCGCCTGCGCGCCTGCACGTCTGAAGTGGTCTCGGTCATCGCAGGCTCACTCATAAGCTTCGCGGTAGCGCTTCACCACGCGCAGGGCGATGAAGTTCAGCGTGAGGGTGACAAGGAACAGGACCATGCCGAGCGCAAACGCAGAAAGTGTTGCGGGATGGTCGAAGCTGCCTTCGCCGGTCAGCATGGCGACGATCTGGAACGTCACCGTGGTCATGCTTTCAAACGGGTTGGCGGTAAGGTTGGCTGAAGCGCCTGCAGCCATGACGACGATCATGGTTTCGCCGATGGCGCGGCTGACCGCGAGCATCACGCCGGCGACGATGCCGGGCAGGGCAGCGGGGATCAGCACCTTGCGGATCGTTTCCGAAGTGGTCGCACCCATCGCAAGACTGCCGTCGCGCATGGCCTGCGGCACGGCGGCGATGGAATCGTCGGCCATCGAGGAGACGAACGGGATGATCATCACGCCCATGACAAGGCCCGCAGCCACGGCGCTTTCGGTCGATGCGCTGGATATGCCGATGGCCTGCGCTGCGTCGCGCACCATCGGGGCAACGGTGAGAGCCGCGAAATAGCCGTAGACCACCGTGGGCACGCCGGCGAGGATTTCGAGCAGCGGCTTCAGCACCTTGCGCACGCCGCTGCTGGCATACTGCGTGAGGAAGATCGCGCTCATCAGGCCCAGCGGGATGGCGACGATCATGGCGATGATCGCGCCGATGTAGATCGTGCCCCAGAACAGCGGAATCGCGCCATAATCGGCTCCATCCGGCGTGCCTGAACTCATCGGGTCGGGCGACCAGTGCGTGCCGAACAGGAAGTCCAGCGGCGAGACCATGCCGAAGAAGCGCACGGTCTCGAACACCAGACTGACGATGATCCCGATCGTTGTCAGGATCGCCACCAGCGAGGCGATCAGCAGCAGCGCCATGACCGCGCGTTCGACGCGGGTACGGGCGGTAAAATCGGGCTTGAGGCGCAGGAATGCAAATGCGCCACCGGCAAAGGCGACGAGGATCGTCACGACAAGACCGATGGAGTTATAAAGCGTGATCGCCGCGCGGAACGGGGCGACAAGCCCCTGCGCTTCCTCGTTGAACACTCCGAAAGCGCGGCCTTCGGCAACGGCCCTGGCTTCTGCCAGCATCGTCTCGCGCTCGAACCCGAACCCGGGCAGCAACGAGGCGGCCGGGTCGGCCAGGACCTGCCCGGTGATCAGCGTCGGGCTGATCGCGTTCCACAGCACGGCAAAGAGCAGGGCTGGCACGCCGATCCACAGGGCGACGTACCAGCCGTGGAAGTTCGGCAGCGAGTGGAGGCGCACCCCGGGCGCCGCCTTGCGGAAAGCCCAGGCGCGCGAGCGTGCCGCCAGCCAACCGAACAGGCTCAACCCGAAGGCGAGCAAAAGCAGGATGGATGACGACATGGCCCCCGACTTACTCCAATTCTTACTTCAGCTGCGAACCATCAAGGACCGGCAGGTCGGCAACAGCCTTCGCGCTCCCCGCTAGCACATCGTCAGGTGCAACCACCATGCCGAGCTTGGCAAGCGCGCCATCCTTGCCCCACAGCTTTGACCATTCGGTGACAAAGCCCTGCAGGCCGGGAATTGCCTTGAGGTGCGCCTTCTTTACATAGATGTAGAGCGGGCGGGCACCGGGATAGGAAAAGTCCGAGATCGTCGCGTAGGTCGGCTCGACGCCCTTCATCGTCAGGCCCTTGATACGGCCCTTGTTCTCTTCGAGGTAGGAATAGCCGAAGATGCCGATGGCCTTCGGGTTAGCCTCGATCTTCTGGACGATCAGGTTGTCGTTTTCACCAGCGTCGACGTAGGCGCCATCATCGCGCACTTCGCTGCAGACTTTGTCGTGCTTGTCCTTGTCGCTGTCCTTGAGCGCCTTCATCTCGGCGTTCTCGTCGCAGCCCTTGGTCAGGATCAGTTCCTTGAGGGCATCGCGCGTGCCCGAAGTCGACGGCGGGCCGTAGACGAGGATCGGCTCGTTCGGCAGCGAAGGATTGACGTCCTTCCAGGTCTTGGCGGTGTTGGGCTTGCCATAGGGGTTCTTGGCGAGGGCCTTGTAAACGTCTTCCGGGCTCAGCGCGATGCCGGGGCCGCCTTGCGCTTCGGCAAAGGCAACGCCGTCAAGACCAACCTGGATTTCGACAATGTCCTTCACGCCGTTCTTCTGGCAGTCCTCGAATTCGGACTTCTTCATGCGGCGCGACGCATTCTCGATATCGGGGTGCTGTGCGCCGACACCTGCGCAAAACAGCTTCATGCCGGCGCCTGTGCCCGTCGATTCGATGATCGGCGATTTCAGCGAAGGATCGGACTTGGCCAGCGATTCGGCAACGGCCTTCGCGAAGGGATAGACGGTGGAAGAGCCGACGGCGCGAACCTGATCGCGGGTAGCGGCTTGCTGGCCTCCGCAGCCGGCCAGGGCAAGCGCGCCAAGGGCAGCAGCGGAAAGCGAAATCGTGCGAATCTTCGACATGGGTCTTTGGCCTTCATCCGTGTTGGCAAGGGCCCAATGCGACGGTTCCATGACAGGTTTATGACAAGGCTGGAAATGCGCAGTCAATCTGCGGAAACATTAGCTGCTGGCGCCAGCGGGATTCGCACCGTGACGGTTGTGCCAACTCCCAAGGTCGAAGCGATATCCAGCTTGCCGCGATGGCGTTCCACGATGTGCTTGACGATGGCGAGACCAAGGCCCGTGCCGCCAGCGGCACGGCTGCGTCCGGGATCGGTGCGATAGAAACGGCGGGTCAGGTAGGGCAGGTGATCTGGGTGGATGCCTTCGCCCTTGTCGGTCACGACGAGTTCGGCCTCGCTCCCATGGACGGCAAGGTCGACACTGACTGGCTGTGTCGGGTCACCATATTTCAAGGCGTTGTCGATCAGGTTGCGGACAAGTTGATCCAGTTGCTGACGATCGCCAAGCACCACACCTTCGTCGGCGCGCACCACGACCCGGCCTTCGCCGACGGTCATGGCAGTTTCGCTGGCGATACTGCCCACCATCTGGCCCAGATCGATGCGATCGCGCGGAAGCTCGTGCTTCTCGGCCTCGATCCGCGAGAGCGACATGAGATCTTCGACCAGGCTCTGCAGCCGACGAGCTTCGCGCAGCACTGTTGCGTGGAATTTGGCGGTAGTTGCCTCGTCGACCCTGGCATCGGGATCGGCAAGCGTTTCGATATAGCCGATGATCGAGGCGAGCGGCGTGCGCAGCTCATGACTGGCGTTGGCGACGAAATCGGTATGCGAGCGGCTGATGTCGGCTTCGGCGGTGCGGTTGACCATTTCGATCAGCGAGAACCGCTCGTCGATCGGCACGCGGCTTACCTGCCAGATGGAGCGTGCGCCCGTCAGCCCTCGTACGAGCGCGCGGCCCTGCGGCTTCTTGAGCAGGTTGATGGCTTCTGGATGGCGCAATGCCACGCGGGCATCCTGCCCGACGATATGCGCGCCGAGTTCCTCTCGGGCAGCGGCATTGGCCGCGGCGATGCGCTGGCCATCAAGCATGAGAACAGGAAGGCCGAACGGCTCTACCAGTTCGATCATCGCCTGACGCGACACGCTGCCGTCGTCGCGATCGAGCGTCTCGACCACCGGTTCGGGGCGTGCCAGCCACAGTGTTGCCAGCCAGACGACGAGCACAGCGAGCGACATCCAGAATCCGGTGCCGCCCAAAAACATCACGACGGCTGCGCAGAGCGCAACGAATATGCTGGGGAGTGGCAGCGACAAACCCTTCATCGAATCATGCCGTGTGGATTGTTGTTGCCCGCGAATCGCCGATCCATGTGTCGGCTTCGTTGCAGCGCGGATAGGCGAGAGCAGGTGGGGCGCGCAAGCGCGCGGCGTGCAATGTCACATTTGGTCTTTGCGACGCGCCTGCCGATGAATTTGAAATTCCCACCACGAACGGTGGTGACCCCTACGGGAATCGAACCCGTGTTTCAGCCGTGAGAGGGCCGCGTCCTGACCGCTAGACGAAGGGGCCATTCCGCTGGAAGGCCTTGGCGTTGCGCTGCCGCTTCACCTCCCGAAGGAGGGAAGCAAGTGGTGACCCCTACGGGAATCGAACCCGTGTTTCAGCCGTGAAAGGGCCGCGTCCTGACCGCTAGACGAAGGGGCCACTGGGCTTGCGCCGCTGGGCAGGTCCGCGCCTCTAAGGGGAGGATGGCGGGGCGTCAAGCGGCGAATTGCAGAAAAATTTCAGTCGGCGAATGCAGCGTCCTCCACATGGAGTTCTGCGGCGGGGCGGCTGCCCCAGTCATCGATCTTTGCACGCCCCGCCAGCCAGAACTGTCGGCCTCGCGAACCGTGCAGCAGCGTCTGGCCCATTTCGCTCTGCGCAGCGCGGAAGGCGATCGCCTTGAAGGAGTTGCCGTCGGCGCCTGCGGCCACCATGCGCACGTGATCGGCGCCGACGAGATCGCATTTCACCAGTCTTACCGGACCAACTGCTACACGCGGGCCGGGCCAGCCTATTCCGAAGGGGCCGGCCGCCTCTAGGGTTTCGACCAGCGAGGGGCGCAGGCCGCCGGGCGCCAGCGACAGATCCAGCAGTAGCGATTGAGCGCCTCGTGCCCCGGTTACATCGCGCGCGAGTCGCTCGTCCAGCCAGTCTGCCAGGGCATTGAGCCGCGACGGATCGATCGTCAGGCCGCAAGCCATGGCATGCCCGCCCCCTGCCACGAGCAGTCCGGCCTCGCGCGCGGCTATGATTGCAGCGCCCAGGTCCACCCCGGCGATGGATCTGCCCGAGCCTTTGCCCATGCCTGCTTCGTCAGCATCAAGCGCGATCACCAGCGAGGGCTTGCCGGTCTTTTCCTTGATTCGCCCGGCCACGATGCCGATCACGCCGGGGTGCCAGCCGCGCCCGGCCAGAACCATGACCGCACGGTTATGCTGCGCGGCGATCTGTGCTTCGGCCGCTTCCTGCACTTCCTGCTCGATCGCGCGCCGTTCCTCATTGAGCCGAGACAGCTGCGCCGCAATTTCCCGAGCCTCATCCGGGTCCTGCGTTGTCAGCAGGCGCACTCCGAGCGTTGCTTCACCCACGCGGCCGCCTGCGTTGATTCGCGGGCCCAGTGCAAAGCCGAGGTCACTGCATGTGGGCGCGCGCGACAGGCGACTGGCGTCAATCAGCGCCGACAGGCCAATATTTTCGCGTCGCGCCATGATCTTCAGACCCTGAGCTACCAGCGCGCGGTTGAGGCCCTTTAGCTGGGCCACGTCGGCTACGGTGCCGAGTGCAACGAGATCGAGCAGGCCCATGAGGTCTGGCGCCTTGCGGCCTTCGAAATATCCGCGCCCCCGCAATTCGCGGACGATGGCAACGGCCAGGAGGAAGGCAACGCCCACTGCGGCAAGATGGCCGTGCGCGGCGGCCTCGTCACATTCGTCGAGCCGGTTCGGATTAACCAGGGCGACTGTCCGGGGCAGTTCGGGCGGGCATTTGTGATGGTCGACAACGATCACGTCGACCCCGGCCTGCGCTGCCGCCTCAAGCGCCTCGTGCGCCATCGCTCCGCAATCGACGGTGACGATCAGGTCGCTACCTTGCTGGGCCAGACGGACGAGCGCTTCGCCTGAAGGGCCGTAGCCTTCGAGCAGGCGGTCGGGGATATAGTGGCCTGCGTTCACGCCGAGACCGCGCAGCAGCAGGATCAGCAGCGCTGCGCTGGTCGCGCCGTCGACGTCGTAGTCGCCGTAAATCGTGATCTGCTCGTTGCGCTGGATGGCATCGGCGATGCGGCGGGCTGCTTCGTCCATGTCCCGGAACAGCGAAGGATCGGGCAGGAAATCGCGCAAAGTCGGGCGGCGATGGCGTTCGAGATCATCGGGCGAGACGCCACGCGAAAGCAGCAATTGGGTAACAATGGCCTCCTCGCCGTCTCGGGCGCTGCCGCTTTGCCCAAAGTCCATGTTGCCTCCGCGCCAGCGCCAGGCCTGGCCCGAAAGAGATCGTGTTATCGAAGTGACCGGAATCATGATCTTGCGCTATACCATGGGGCTCCCTGCGGAAAGGGGAAGGGAGTGTGCGGTGGCGCACCGGCCAGCAAGAGCCCCCGGCGCATAAGGTCGCATCGAATCCGTCGCGGCGGTTGTCTGCCGCAAGTCCTTGAGGAGGATGCAGGAATGCGTGTGATGACCGGTTACGTGATTGCAAGCGGACTGACGCTTGGCGGTATTGCTGCCGGAGTCGTGGCGCAACAGGCGACCGCTCCCGTTGCCAGATACGAGATGCGTGCCGAGACGATGTCGGGGTTTGGCGGCATGGGCGCTGGCAGTGGCGGTGCTGGCGCGGCCCTGGCGATGGCCCTGGGAGGGACGCCAAAGGCCCAGCACATGCTGTGGCTCGATCTCGGAACGTCCCGTGCGGCAGCGGACGGCAAGCCGAAAGCCGAACACTTCATGCCGGCCGGCGCAAAGCTCGGGAAATCGGTGCTGCTCAAGACACCTGTCAGCAAGCCCGCCGAACCGGGAACGACGGAGTTCCAGCGACCCAAGGGCCGAATGCTGATCTTCTGGGGCTGCGGCGAACACGCGCCGAAGGGTCAGCCGGTAGTCATCGATTTCAGCAAGCTTGCCGCAGGGCAGATCCCCCCGGGCCTATGGACCACGGCCGTCCCGATGGACCGCTGGGTCTCGCCTTCGTCGGCGAGGACCTACGGCACATGGCCAAGCGATGACGGCAAGTCCGCCAAGCCGGATTCATCCCTCATCGGCGCTCACCGTGTCGTTTCGAACTACTCGCCGGAACTGGCGTTCAACCTGGCCAAGGACTTCATGGCCCCACTCAACGCCTCGAATAGCGCAATGGGCACTGGCGCCACCTTGCTGCGTTGGGGCGCAGTTCCCGATGCCACAGGCTACTATGCCATGATCATCGGCGGGAAGCAGGCGCCCAAGGGGCAGGACATGGTGGACATCGTATGGTGGTCGTCGAGCGCCACGCGTCAATTCGGCGGCGGATTGTCGGATTGGCTGGCACCCTCGACGGTTGCGAAACTGGTGGCCGAAAAGACGGTCATGTCTCCGCAGACAACAACGTGCACTGTCCCTGCAGAAGTCAAGGCGGCGGCGCCTGACTACATGTTCGGAACGCTCCATGCCTATGGGCCGGAAGAATCCTTCGCCTATCCTCCTCGTCCGGCAGATCCGAAGGCCAAATGGGTGCCGGAATGGACGGCGCGTATCCGCCATCGGTCCAGCACAGGTTTCCTTGTCGGGGTAGAAGGCTTTGGAGGGGCCGCCGCGAGCCAGCAGGATGCGCCCAAGCCGCAATGCAAGCCGAAGAAAAAAGGGCTGGGCGGCTTGCTCGGAGGCGCGATCGGCGGCGCCATCGGTGTGCCCGGCACTGGCGGGGATGGCTGCTAAGCGATGACAGGTGGCCTCGCGATCATCTGGCACAGCCGCACCGGCACTGCACGGGCAATGGCCGAGGCTGCCGCCAGTGGGGCCGAAATCGAAGGTGCCTATCGATTGATCGAGGCCGCTTCCGCTTTGCCGGAAGACCTGCTCGGTGCGGCGGGCTACTTGTTCTGTTGCCCCGAAAACCTCGGTTCGATGACCGGAGAGATGAAGGCGTTCTTCGATCGGTGCTATTACCCTTTGCTCGGCAGGATCGAGGGCCGGGCCTTTGCCGCCATGATTGCAGCCGGCACGGATGGAAGCGGCGCGGAACGTCAGCTTGATCGTATTGTGACCGGGTGGCGGCTCAGGCGGGCGGCAGAAACTCTGATCATTAGAACAGGCGCACAGACGCCCGAAGAGATCCTTGGCCCTAAGCGCGTGCCTGAGGCACTATTGCACAATTGCCGAAATCTTGGACGGGCTTTGGCGGCGGGTCTCGCATTGGGAGTTTTCTAAAGCTTTCGAGCTTATGGACCAAAACCAAGCTTTCCCGGATGCAGCGTGACTCGACGCATCCGGAGGACTGTGCAAATTGGGGCCGTGGCTGAAAGGTGGGCAAGTGGACGCGAGTGACCGGTCTGCAGTTTGCGCACCCATTGCAGCCCTTCTTTACAGGGCCGAAATGCTGCCCGCCCTCGCCGATATTCTGGCTGGCCCGGAGCGTGGCTTTGGATATTCGGCATCCCACGTGCCCGATGCCTCGGAAGGCTGGGTGGAACTGCTCGCCAGCGGGCTGACCTTCGATCTGCACGGTTTGAAGGACGGGCCACCTGCAGCGGCACCACCCATCGCCACTGCCCTTGGTCTTGCCGAACAGGATCTTGGCGAGATGCGATGGCTGACGCTTGCACTTGGGCCACACCTCGCAGGTGCCGGCGGCCTCTTGCCGGTCATCCGAGTCGCGGCGATGCTTCTGACTGAGCTTGCGCAATTGAGCCAGGCGGAAGGGATTTCGTGGATTCCCGCCCATCTGGTTCTAAAACCGGGATTATTCAGGCAAGCCGTGTTGCCATGGCTGGAGGGCGGACCTTTCCCGGCTCCAGCCTTTGTCGCAATGCATCGCCTGGACGATGGCTCGATGGCGTCTCGCGGGCTTAATCTGTTGATGGGGCAGGAATTTATCCTGAAAGCAGGCAATTCTGCAGATCCGTCGCTGCTGGCTCGCACCGCTGTTCGGCTGGTTGATTGGCTGGTCGCCCATGGCCCCGTTTTGCAGCCGACACGGGCAATTCTTGCCGGAACGGGGGCAGTCAGTCTTGAGGCGGAGTCCGGCAGTCCTATCCTTGCCCGGTGCGACTGAAACGGAACCAATTTCAACCTGAAAGGGCCTCTCTGCCGTTCGGCAGCGTGAATATCCCTGGCCAGGCAGGATATTGCCCGGACCAGCAGCGCCATCACCTCGTTCCCCGTCAGGTTCTGAGTCTTCCGGCCTTCCGGAGAATGATCGATACGCTTGGCCACGAACGAATCGGGATTCACGACTTCCGCCGCAACGGCCAATTGTTGCCCGGGTCCGAACACGCGGCGCTGCGCGCAGGGTTGCCACTCCATCGCGGCCCGCACCGTGCCTATAACGAGCTGGTAATCGAGCGAATCGGTCAGATCGAAGCGGATTGGTCTCTTGCACGACGCAAGGGTTCGGCAACGGCCGATTTCACCGCCCTGATGCGCTTTGACTTGCTGCAGCGCGCGTTGCGCCGGCGCTTCCTCGATCCACGCAATTGGTCGCGCATGCCATTGAACACGCGCGACCCGTCGCTCGATTTCAGCCATCTCGATGACATGGCCCAGTTGTTCTGGACAGATACGGCCGTCGTGGCGCGAGCGAACTAGACCTGAATCAACGCAGGAACGCGGCAGAATTTTCCGTCAGTCTCGCTGCTGCCTCGCGATATTCCTGCTCGAGCCGGTCCACGCGGCTTGCGACCGGTTCGACAGCGGTGACGGCACCGATGCCCTGGCCGGAACCCCAGATATCCTTCCAGGCCTTGGCGTCGGTATTGCCGCCCGATCCGAAATTCATCTTGCTCGGGTCACTCTCGGGTAGGTTATCGGGATCGAGCCCTGCGTTGACGATCGAGGAGCGCAGATAGTTGCCGTGAACGCCGGTGAAGAGGTTCGAGTAGACAATATCGTCGGCCCGGCTGTCCACGATGGCCTGCTTGTAGGCCGCATTGGCATTGGCTTCCACGGTCGCGATCCAGGCAGAGCCGATGTAGGCAAAGTCAGCACCAAGCGCCTGTGCGGCAAGCACCGAACGTCCATGGGCGATCGCGCCCGATAGTGCCACGAGTCCATCGAACCACTCGCGGATTTCCTGCATCAGCGCAAAAGGCGATTGCGCACCGGCGTGGCCCCCTGCGCCGGCGGCAACCGGGATGAGGCCATCGGCACCTTTCTCGATTGCCTTGCGGGCGAAGCGATCATTGATGACGTCGTGCAGGACAATGCCGCCCCAGCCATGGGCCGCGTTGTAAACATCCTCGCGCGCACCCAACGAGGTGATGAGCATGGGCACCTGCCACTTTGCACAGAGCGCCATGTCTTCGTCGAGGCGGTTGTTGGTCTTGTGGACAATCTGGTTCACGGCGAACGGGGCAGCCGGGCGGTCAGGGTTGGCGCGGTTATGGGCGGCAAGTTCCTCGGTAATCTGATGCAGCCATTCGTCGAGCTGGCTGATCGGGCGCGCGTTGAGCGACGGGAACGATCCGACAATGCCTGCCTTGCACTGGGCGATGACCAGTTCCGGGCAGGAGATGATGAACAGGGGCGACGCGATAACCGGCAGACGCAGGTTTGCGAACAGCGGGGGCAGGGGCATTCAGCGCGTGTCCTTCACAAGGTTCTTAATCGAGCAGTTAAAGTGCTAGGTGATGACACGTCGCCTGTCTAGGGGAGCATGTCCTCAATGCCGTAGAAGCGGGCGGCAGTGCCAGCAAAAAGCGCGCGTTTGTCACTCTCGGACGCGCCATGGGCCAGTCGCTTGAAGGCATTCCACAGCACGGTGTAGTTGGCGCCCCACTTGTCGACGGGGTAATTACTTTCGAACATCGCGCGCTCCGGCCCGAAGGCTTCGATGCAGGTTTCGATATAGGGGCGCCACATGGCTGCCAGTGTCTCCGAGGACAGCCCCGCCATCGGGCCTTGCTCGGGAAGTCCGCAGAACGACATGGCAAGACCGCCAAGCTTGATCGTGACATTAGGGCATTCGGCAATCTGCCGGATCATGCTCCGCCAGCCATCGAAGCGCTCGTGCAGCCTGCCGTGATAGCTTGCGGTGCCGAGCGGGGTGCCGCAGTGATCGAGGCAGATCGGCTGGTCCGGAAACGCGCGGGCAAGGCTGAGCACATCACCCAGTTGCGGCTCCAGCAGCCAGGCATCGAAAGTGAGGCCAAGCTCGCCGAGGTGGCGGAAGCCTTCACGGAACCTCTCCGATAGATAAAGCTCAGGCGGCGCATGGAACGGCGGCCCGAGTACGTCAGGATTGGCATCCCAGGCGCCCTGGTGGCGAATGCCGCGAAATCGCCCGTTACCTGCCTGCGCGAGCGCTTCGAGGACAGGACGTGCTGCATCGCCCAATTGCAAGTCGGCATGGCCGATGATCGCGGCACAAGGGCGGAAGTTTCCGTAAAGGCCGCTCGCACCTTGTGCGGCGATGCCGTTCACAAACTCGACTTCGCCCACCGGCTTCATCGCGGGTTCCGCATTGGCGCGGTAGAAGGCGCCGCATTCCATGTAGACCGTGGCTACCACGTTATGGCCACCACGCGCATCGGCCAGCAGCTGGTCGAACGTGTAATAGGCCGAGTGCGTCAGCGTCTCGATGAAAGGATGGCGGGGCTGCGGGAAAGCCGCGATCAGCGGGCGCAAGTCCCACAGATGGTGATGCGGATCAATGATCGGCAGGTCGGGTTCGAGAATCGCTTCGTCGGCCATAAAGTCCTGTCCCGTTGCGCGCCTCTTGCGGGCACGGGCAGACTATGGCGCAAGGATCTGCGCGGGCAAGCGGGTATTTAAGCGATCGGTTGAACGGGCGGCCGCGGAGGCCGCCCATTTAACGCTCATGCAGCAGCGTTTGCTGCGCTGAGAACCGCGCGAACCGAAGCGGTCGCCACGTCTTCATCGATGCCGACGCCCCAGATCGTGCGGCCATCGGCGGTCTTGCATTCAACGTAGGCTGCGGCGCGGGCATTGCTGCCGGCACCCATCGCATGCTCGGAATAGTCGGTGATGTCGATCTCGACCCCGAAGCCGTCCTTGAGCGTGGCGACGACCGAGGAAATCAGGCCGTTGCCGCGTCCGGATACCGACTGGACCTTGCCATCGACTTCGATCTTGCCGGCGAAGATGCGTGTGCCATCAGGGCCCCGCGCCTCCTCATAGTCGACCAGCTGGAAGTGCTGCGGCGCATCGAGTCGATAGGCCTTGCGGAACACGCCCCAGATGTCTGCCGCCTGCAGTTCGCGGCCCAGTTCGTCGGCCAGCTCCTGGACATGGCGCGAGAAGTGCGCCTGCATTTTCTTGGGCAGCTTGAGGCCCTGGTCCTGTTCGAGCACCCAGGCAAAGCCGCCCTTGCCGGACTGCGAATTCACGCGGATCACCGCTTCATAGCTGCGGCCGAGATCCGCCGGATCGATTGGCAGGTAGGGGATTGCCCAAAGCTCGTCGTTGCGCTGCTCCTGCGCTGCGAAGCCCTTCTTGATCGCGTCCTGGTGGCTGCCGGAAAACGCGGTGAAGACCAATTCGCCGCCATAGGGATGGCGGGGATGGACAGGCAGCTGGTTGCAGTATTCGACCGTCTGGATCACCTCGTCGATGTCCGAGAAGTCCAGTTCAGGGTCGATCCCCTGC
The DNA here is from genome assembly GCF_001556015.1 of Novosphingobium sp. CCH12-A3. Taxonomy (NCBI): domain Bacteria; kingdom Pseudomonadati; phylum Pseudomonadota; class Alphaproteobacteria; order Sphingomonadales; family Sphingomonadaceae; genus Novosphingobium; species Novosphingobium sp. CCH12-A3. The sequence continues at coordinate 56,236 of NZ_LSIA01000020.1, forward strand.
GTGTACATGTTGAGGCCGACGGTGACGAGGCAGCAGTTGCCGGTGCGCTCGCCATTGCCGAAAAGACACCCCTCGACGCGATCGGCCCCAGCCATGAGGCCGAGCTCGGCCGCGGCGACACCAGTGCCCCGATCGTTGTGGGTGTGCAGACTGATCACTGCACGATCGCGGTTCGGCAGGTTGCGGCAAAAGTACTCGATCTGATCGGCGTAGATGTTGGGCGTCGCCGCCTCGACCGTCGCCGGCAGGTTCAGGATGATCGGCTTGTCCGTTGTCGGCTGGAGAATCTCCATCACGGCCTCGCAGCACTCGATGCTGAAATCGAGTTCGGCGGTGGAGAAAGTCTCCGGGCTGTACTCGAAGTGCCAGTCGGTCTGCGGGAAACGAGCGGCCTGATCACGCAAGTGCTTGGCCCCGGCTATGGCGATCTCGCGCACGTCCTTTTGGTCCATGCCGAACACCACGTTCCGCCACAGCGGCGAAACCGCGTTGTAGACGTGGACGATCGCCTGCTTGGCTCCGGCCAGGCTTTCGAACGAGGTCTTGATCAGGTCTTCGCGCGACTGGGTGAGGACCTGCACGAAGACGTCATCGGGGATGCGGCCGGAATCGACCAGGCCCCGGATGAAATCATACTCGGTGGCCCCGGCCGACGGGAAGCCGACTTCGATTTCCTTCAGCCCAACCTTGAGCAAAAGGTCGAAGAACCGGCTCTTCTTTTCCGCGTCCATGGGATCGATCAGCGATTGGTTGCCGTCGCGCATGTCGGTTGAAAGCCAACGCGGCGCCTTGGTGATCGTACGGCCGGGCCATTGGCGGTTGGGCAGGTCGATCTGCGGGAACGGACGGTACTTGGCCGAAGGGTTCTTGAGCATGGTCATGAGAGTGCACTCGAATTTTCTGGATTTTGGCGGTTGAGCTTCTGATCCCCTGGGCGCCGTGCGCGCCGGGAGTCCCCGCGCGTCAGCTCACGCCCAAGGGCGGATAAGTCGCAGGGTAAGGTCCAGTCGAGCGGTCATGCCACAAGCCTATGGTGAATCGCAGGCCACTTGTCCAGAATGAATGCAAGCAGATCGGGAGAGAAGAGCCATGAATATTGCGCCGTTCACCGTCGAGATACCGCAAGCCGCGATCGAAGACCTGAACCGGCGCATCGACATGACGCGGTGGCCGGAGAGGGAAACGGTTGACGATTGGTCGCAAGGCGTGCCGCTCGCCGCACTGCAGGATTTTGTCGCCTACTGGCGTCATGATTATGATTGGTACGCTTGCCAGCAGAAGCTCAACGACTGGGGCATGTTCGAAACCGAGATCGATGGCGTAATCATCCGGTTCCTGCACGTACGCTCGCCCCACGCAGGCGCGCGACCTTTGCTCCTAACCCACGGCTGGCCTGGCTCGATCCTCGAGTTTCGCCGCTGCATCGCCCCGTTGACCCAGCCGGAGGAGCATGGCGGCGCGGCGCGGGATGCCTTTCATCTCGTGATCCCGTGCCTGCCAGGCTACGGGTTCTCTGGCAAACCCACGGTCAAGGGCTGGAGCGTTCAGAAGATCGCGCAAAGCTGGGGCGAATTGATGCGGCGGCTCGGCTATGACAGGTGGCTGGCGCAAGGTGGCGATTGGGGCTCGGCAGTGACGACCGCGCTCGGCGCGCTGAAGGTCGAAGGATGCGCCGGCATCCATCTCAACATGCCGATCGCAAGACCGCTGCCCGAGGATATGGCCGCGCCCGGCCCCGACGAGATGAAGGCGCTCGAGCGTTTGCAACATTATCAGGAGTGGGATTCAGGCTACTCCAAGCAGCAATCCACCCGCCCTCAGACGGTCGGCTACGGATTGGTGGATTCGCCTGTGGGCCTCGCGGGCTGGATTTACGAGAAGATGTGGGCCTGGACCGACAATGCCGGGCGTGCCGAGGATGCCCTGAGCCGCGACGACATTCTCGATAATCTCATGTTGTACTGGTTGACTGCTACGGGCGCATCGTGGGCCCGTCTATATTGGGAGAGTTTCGGCAGTTTCAGCCCTGTGCAGATCGACATCCCTGTTGCCGTCAGCGCGTTCCCCAAGGAGATCATCCCGGCCCCGCGCAAGTGGTTCGAGAGGACATGCTCTAAGCTGGTTTATTGGGGCGAACAGGAGAAGGGTGGGCACTTCGCCGCGTGGGAGCAGCCCGAAGCTTTCGTGAAAGAGCTTCGGGCCGCGTTTTCGCTGATGCCTTGAACGCTTACTTCTTTTCGAAGGCGACAGTGATGTCGAGCTTCACTTCGTCGGATACGAAGGGAACGCCGTACTTCACGTTGAAGTCCGAACGCTTGAGCGTGGCCTTCCCGTGGAAGCCGAGCGTGGCAGCCTTGTTGAAGGGGTTGGTGCCGGCACCGGCAAAGGTCGCGTCAATGGTCACCGGCTTGGTCACGCCATTCAGGGTAAGGTCGCCAGTGATCTTCGCGCTCATGCCATCGGCGCCTGGCGCCACGCTGGTCGAAACGAACGTCGCGTCGGCCGGAGCCGCACCGAAAAAGTCGGCGGGCTTGCCGTCAGCTGCCGGCTTGAGCAGGTGGGCAGTGAGTCCGCTGCTGGCCGTCATGACCTTGCTGACCGGAATCTTGACCGAAACCTTGGCAGCGGCGGGATTGGCCGGGTCGATGTCAAGCGTGCCCGAAACGTCGCCGAACAGGCCGAAGTAATCGTTGAAGCCGAAATGGTTCACGCGCCACCCCACCAGTGAGTGGCCGGCATCGGCAGTGTAGGAGCCCGCCACGACACGCGCCTTGTCGGCCTTGCCAGGGGCCTCCGGCATCTGCGCTACCATCGGCGCGGCCGCAGCGGCGAGAGCGAGGGGAAGGGCGAGCAAAAGGGGGCGTGGCATACGCGAGAGCTTCGGCATCGGGATCTCCTTGGGGAGGATGAGGAGCGCCTTGGTTGCCAAAGTGCTACGATCGACGCAAGTAAAAGTCCCGGCGTCGTAGCGTAAGCCTGCGCGGCTATCCGCAGCGCGCCGCCATCAGGCGTCCGGCATCATCAACGATCAGGTTGAGGCGATTTTCGCGGCGATCCTGCGTGATAATTGCTCCCGGCCGGATCACGCGGATGCGGTCGTGTCCGATGGTTTTGATCAGGGCTGCCTGTGACTGGGGCGAAAACATCGCGCCAACCAGCTTTTGCGCAGAACGCTGGCCGCAAGTGTCGACCAAGCCGGCTTCGGTCCTGACAACGGGGGGTATCGGCCGCTGCGCCATATCCTTGGCCTCGGCAAGAACTGGCCCGGCATCAAGGCAAAACGCGGCGGCACAAAGCGTCAGCCGGGGTACAAGGCGGAATCGTGTGATCATTTTCTCCAGATCGGAGTGATATAGATCACATTTCTGTCGTCCACTGCATTCGTCGATGCCTGTCGTTCGCTAAAAGAAAGGGCGACCGAAGCCGCCCTTTCCAAAAGTTCCGAATTGATTGGGAAGATCAGTTCTTCGACTGATCGACCAGCTTGTTCGCTCCGATCCACGGCATCATCGCACGCAGCTTTGCACCGGTTTCCTCGATCTGGTGGCGCTTGGCGAGACCGCGGGCGGCCTTCAGCTCGGGCTGGCCGGCGCGGTTGTCGAGCACGAAGTCCTTCACGAAGCGGCCCGACTGAATGTCGGCGAGAACCCGCTTCATTTCCTTCTTGGTCTCTTCAGTGATGATGCGCGGACCGGTCTTGATGTCGCCGTATTCGGCGGTGTTCGAGATCGAGTAGCGCATGTTCGCGATGCCGCCTTCATAAAGCAGGTCGACGATCAGCTTCAGTTCGTGGAGGCATTCGAAGTAGGCCATTTCCGGTGCATAGCCGGCTTCGACCAGGGTTTCGAAACCGGCCTGGATCAGCGCGGTGGTGCCACCGCACAGCACGGCCTGCTCGCCGAAGAGGTCGGTCTCGCATTCTTCGCGGAAGTTGGTTTCGATGATGCCGCTGCGGCCACCGCCGACGCCCGAGGCATAGGCGAGTGCAACGTCATGGGCGTTGCCGGTCACGTTCTGATGCACCGCGATCAGGCAGGGCACGCCGCCGCCACGCTGGTATTCGCTGCGCACGGTGTGGCCAGGGCCCTTCGGCGCAATCATGATCACATCGATGTCGGCGCGCGCTTCGATCAGGCCGAAGTGGATGTTGAGGCCGTGCGCAAAGGCCAGTGCCGCGCCGGGCTTCATGTTGGCGTGGAGGTCGTCGGCATAGATCGCGGCCTGATGCTCGTCCGGTGCCAGGATCATCAGAATGTCGGCCCATGCAGCAGCATCGGCATTTGCCAGAACCTTGAAGCCGGCAGCTTCGGCCTTCTTGGCGCTGGCTGAACCCGGGCGCAGCGCGATCGCCACGTCCTTGACGCCCGAATCGCGCAGGTTCTGCGCGTGGGCATGGCCCTGCGAGCCATAGCCCAGGATCGCGATCTTCTTGTCCGTGATGAGGTTCAGATCGCAGTCTGCGTCGTAATAGACCTTCATGTCGTTCCCAATCTTTGATGAATTCGTGAAAGGATAAGCGGTGAAATTCAGGCCGCGGTGGCGCCGCGGATCATGCCGACGATGCCGGTGCGTCCAACTTCGACGAGGCCGAGTTCCTTCATCAGGCTGACGAAGCTGTCGATCTTGTCGGGCGCCCCGGTGAGTTCGAAAATGAAGCTCGAGGTCGTGGTATCGACCACCTTGGCGCGGAATACGTCAGCCAGGCGTAGCGCCTCGACGCGGTTCTCGCCCTTGCCGGACACCTTGACCAGCGCCAGTTCACGCTCGACGAAGGGGCCCACTTCGGTGAGGTCGGTGACCTTGTGCACCGGTACCAGTCGTTCAAGCTGCGCGCGGATCTGGTCGATGACCGGCGGGGGGCCGTGCGTCACGATGGTGATGCGGCTGACGTCGTGGCCATCGGTGATGTCGGCCACGGTCAGGCTGTCGATATTGTAACCGCGCGCGGTGAACAGGCCGGCGATCTTGGCGAGAATGCCCGCTTCGTTGTCGACCGTGATGGTGAGGACGTGGCGCTCCTGCGCCTCCTGAGCGATGTGCATCATTGTTCCAGTGTCCCTCAGACCAGCGCCTTGGCTTCGTCGTCCATCGTGCCGGCGACTTCGTCCCCGTAGAGGATCATGTCGGTATGTGCAGCCCCCGACGGGATCATCGGGAAGCAATTGGCCTCCTTGGCGACGAGGCAATCGACAAAGACCGGACCGTCATGGTCGATCATCGCCTGGATGCCCGCGTCCAGCTCGCTTTCGTGGGTGATGCGGATGCCCTTCCAGCCATAGGCTTCGGCAAGGCGAACGAAGTCGGGCAGGCTGTCCGAATAGGAGTTGGAGTAGCGGCTCTCGTAGGTCAGCTCCTGCCACTGGCGGACCATGCCCATCCATTCATTGTTGAGCACGAAGACCTTGACCGGAAGACGATACTGCGTGGCCGTGCCCAGCTCCTGAATGTTCATCTGGATCGAGGCGTCGCCGGCGATATCGATGACCAGCGTCTCGGGGAAGCCAGCCTGCGCGCCGATGGCCGCGGGAAGGCCATAGCCCATTGTGCCGAGACCGCCCGAGGTCAGCCACTTGTTGGGCTTCATGAAGTGGAAATACTGCGCCGCCCACATCTGGTGCTGGCCAACCTCGGTCGAGATGATCGGCTCGAGATGCTTGGTCAGCTCGTACAGACGCTCGACCGCATACTGCGGCATGATCGCCTTGGACTTGCGCGGGTAGGCAAGGCTCTTCCTGCCACGCCAGCCATCGATGCGCGCATACCATCCCGAGAGGTCCTGCGCCTTGTAGCCGCGTTCCAGCCATGCTTCGATCAGCTGCGCGAGAACCTTGCCGCAATCGCCGATCACCGGCAGGTCCACGGCGACGGTTTTGTTGATCGATGCGCGGTCAATATCGATGTGGATCTTCTTCGAATTGGGCGCGAAGGCATCGAGACGGCCGGTGACGCGGTCATCGAAGCGGGCGCCGACGCAGACGATAAGGTCCGCCTGGTTCATCGTCAGGTTGGCTTCGTAGGTGCCGTGCATGCCGAGCATGCCGAGCCATGCCGGATGCTCGGCCGGAAATGCGCCCAGACCCATCAGGGTCGACGTGACGGGCGCGCCGGTCAGCGCTTGCAGCTCGCGCAGCAGGCGCGCGGCTTGGGGACCGGAATTGATCACGCCGCCACCGGTGTAGAACACCGGTGCCTTGGCCTGGGCGACCATTTCGATCGCCTCGGCGATCTCGCTGGCGCCGCCTTCGGTCTGGGGCGAATAGCGGTTGCGCTGCTGCGGCGCCGCGCTGCTCCACGTCGCGGTCGCGATCTGCACATCCTTGGGAATGTCGATCACGACCGGGCCTGGACGACCCTCGGTGGCAATGCGGAACGCCTCGTCGATGGTCGCGGCAAGCTGCGACGGGTCCTTCACCAGATAGTTGTGCTTGGTGCAGTGGCGCGTGATGCCGACCGTATCGGCTTCCTGGAATGCGTCGGACCCGATCAGGCCGGTGGGGACCTGCCCGGTGATCACGACCATCGGGATCGAATCCATGAAGGCGTCGGCAATGCCGGTGACGGCATTGGTCGCGCCAGGACCGGAGGTGACGAGCACGACACCGGGCTTGCCGGTAGCGCGCGCATAGCCTTCGGCGGCGTGGGCCGCGCCGGCTTCATGGCGGACGAGGATGTGGCGGATGCGTTCATCGCCGAACAGCGCATCGTAGATCGGCAGTACCGCCCCGCCGGGATAGCCGAACACGAATTCGACGCCCTTGGCGACAAGGCTTTCGACCAGGATCTCGGCGCCGCTGCGCTCGCTTGTCACGTTACTTCATCCTTCTTCGCGTGACCGGGCCGATAGACCCGATGCTTCGCTGAAAAAACAAAAAACCATCAAAAATTTCGGCCCGGCTGCAGCTTGGCTGCGCCGGGCCGTCTCTCCCTCTCGGGTGCTTGATCGGCATGCAAAAAGGATCAGGCAATTGACGGCCTGCTACTTGACATAAAAGGTGGTGTCAAGCGGCTAACCGCGCAATAAACTTGCTGCATAGTCGAAGTCAATGGAATTTTCGTACGTCAAGCGTGGCCAACTGCCGGGATTCTGGTTCTTCAGCCAGGTATACTGCCGCTTGGCGTAGTTCCTCGTCGCCTGCTGCCCTGCGGAAACTGCCTGATCTTGAGACATTTCACCGCGCAGGAATGCGGCGATCTCCGGCACGCCGATTGCTCGCATGACCGGACACGATTCGGGCAGGCCCCGGGCCAGCAGCGCTTCGACCTCGTTGAGTGCACCGCCCTGCCACATCAGTTCGAAGCGCAGATCGCAGCGGCGATAAAGCCACTGCCGCTCGGGCAGGAGAATGATCGGCGCGAGGTCCACCCCGTTGCCGATCCCGCCAACACGCTGCTGCTGCCAATGTGCGAGGGAATACCCGGTCGAACGCACCACCTCAAGCGCGCGGGTCACGCGTTGCACATCGGCAGGACCAAGCAGTGCAGCGCGCGCCGGGTCTTCCTCGCGCAATGCGGCATATGCGACCTCAACCGGCAGAGCTCGCACCTCCGCACGAACAGTAGGGTCGATGTCCGGAACCGGTGCGATGCCGTGGAGCAGGGTGTTTATGTACATGCCCGTCCCGCCGACGAGGATCGGCATCGCACCGCGTTCGTGGGCTGAAGCGATCTCAACCTTGGCGGCTGTTGCCCAGTCTGCCGTTGAGCAGGGCTGCGCACCATCCCACGCGCCGAACAGGACATGCGGCACGCCCTGCATTTCCTCCTCCGACGGCCTTGCACTCAACACGCGCAGATCTGCATAGACCTGCGCGCTGTCGGCATTGATAACCACCGCCTCCCGGCCTTGCTCTCGCAGCCTGAGGGCGAGCTTCACAGCGAGATCGCTCTTGCCGCTTGCCGTCGGCCCTGCGATTAGCGCCACGCGTGGCCCGTCAGCCGCGTCGTGCCCCGTGCTTTCAGAAAAGGATTCCCCGTTGATCATCGCGCGCCTGATAGCAGACCCTGAGACGCTTGGTGACAATCTCTCGCTTGCGATGGAAATGATCGAGGCGCGCGATTGGGAAGTGGCGGGTGCCGGGATGCTCGACTTCTGTGACGACGTGCTCGAACTCGAAGTCGTCGAAGGCAATCCCGCAGGCATCCGCAAGATCCTGGACCAGTGCTTCCCCGATAGCGACCTGCTGCTCTCCAACGGCCTGATCGAAGTGCCAAGCCTGTTCGTTTCCGACATGGATTCGACCATGATCGAGCAGGAATGCATCGACGAACTGGCGGATTTCGCCGGACTCATGGACCGTATCGCGGCAATCACGGAACGCGCGATGCAGGGAGAGCTCGATTTCGAATCCGCCCTGCGCGAACGCGTCGGCTTGCTCAAGGACCTGCCTGAGACCGCAATCGCGCAGTGCCTCGAGGAGCGCATTCGCCCGATGCCGGGTGCTCGGACGCTCGTTTCGACGCTTAAGGCTCGTGGCTGCCATACCGTACTGGTCACGGGCGGCTTTCATTCCTTCGCCGATCCGGTGGCGGAACTGCTCGGGTTCGATCGCGTGGTCGGCAACCGCCTCGGCCTGCACGAAGGCATGCTGACTGGCGGGCTCGTTGGTGGAATCGTGGATAGTTCGGTGAAGAAGAAGGTCCTGCTCGAAGAGTCAGAGCGCCTTGGCAGCGAAGTGTTCAGCCTTGCGACCGGCGATGGCGCCAATGACATTCCGATGATCGAAGCTGCAAGCTACGGCATCGCCTATCGCGCCAAGCCCAAGGCCCGCTCTGCCGCCGACGGCTGGGTCGACCGCGGTGATCTGACCTCGATCCTGTCGCTCTTCGGCATTGCCCGTCAGGACTGGGTCTTCGACTGATCAGGCAAAGGCGGGCGTGCTGCGTCGTCTGTACGCCAGCACGCGAACCAGCAGCGCCATCAGGGCGAGCGTCGTCATCGTCAGGCCGATGGCGCGCGTCTCCGGCATTGGAATGCGCTTGGCGTAAGCCAGCGTGAAGATCAGCCAGATCACGTGGATGCCCGTTGTGTGCAGGCGTTTCCAGTTCCGGCCGAGTGCGCGCATCGCAGCGCTGCTTGAGGTCAACGCCATGGCGAGAATGAACAGGTAGGCCAGGCTTCCCGGGACAAGCGATGCCAACGTGCGCGGTTCCGGATCGAGGCTGACTGCGACGACCAGCGCCACGAGGTGGACGGTGTGGCTTGCCGCAAAGCCAAGGCCCCACCACCTGCGATCACGAACCAGCGCACGGCTCCACGGGGCGGGGGAAAGGCGAAAGAGCGAGGAGGCGAGGTAGGTCAGGAGGAAAATCGGAAAGCCCACTCGTGCAGTCCAACGTGCGGCGAGGTGCCAACTCTCATGTTGCGTCGTGCCGGCGGCCAGACCCGCAGCCAAGGCCAGCAACGAAAGCGCCAGCCCCAGCGCCATTGGCCACTTCCGTGCCATGTTCCGTTCTCCCCCTACGTTTTTGCTAGTCTGCACTGCACCGTCGGCGCTGGCAAGCAGTGCTCCGGGCACGGCGATTGACGATCTATTTACAGTGCTGTTAGTATTCCGGCGGCAAGAAAACCGGGAGAATCGACGTGAACGCCATGACCGGCGCGTTGAGTGCTGACCTGCCAATCTACGATGAGCGTCGTCCGGAGATGCGGATGCAGCCGCTCAAGGCATGGCACCATTTCCAGAACCTCCTGAAAGACAAGGAAAATACCGAGGAGGTGTTCCACATTTTCGAGGCGCTGCCGTGGCGGAACCTGCGGGGGCGGGCCGAGGCTTTTCTGCGTAGCGAGCGCGGTCAGGCCCTTCGTTTGACCGAGCCCTATCTCCCAGCGATTCTCGATGATCACGCCGCGCTCCGGCAGACGCCTGAGGGTTCTCTGGCCCACGCTTATTGCGACTTCATGGAGAGCGAGGGTCTGACCGCGCAGGGATTGGTCGACGAGTTCGATCGCTTCGCCGCCAAGCGAGAACGCTTCGAGGACCAGTTCCTGTGGTACCTCAACCGCATGCGCGACGTGCACGACATGCTTCACGTGCTGACCGGTTACGGGCGCGATGCACTTGGCGAAGCCTGCGTCCTTGCGTTCACCTACAGCCAGCAGCCGAGCCCGGCACATCTGTTCATCGGCTACATGGCCGGCATGAACATCAATCGCCAGACCAAGCGCAGCGCGCCGGTCCTGCGCGCAGTCCGCGAAGGCCAGCGACTTGGCAAGGCATGCCCGCGGCTGTGCGAACAATCAATCAAGGAACTGCTGCCGCTGCCCATCGAAGAGGTGCGTGCCCGCCTTAACATCACTCCTGCCATGCACTACAAGGAAGCGCACGGCATCTGGCGCGGCATGGGAATCGATCCCTATGACCTGCTCGGAAAAAATGCGGCTAAGAAGCTCGCCGCCTGACGGTCAGAGGGCTGCGATCAATGCCCGCGCTGCGGCCGGGTTGCGCTGCTTCGCGCCCGCGATGAACAGGATGTAGGCGTCCCTGCCGTTCCGTGCCCAGTCGCGGCCGCGCTTCGCCCACTTGCCGATCGCCGCGGGTTCGTAGCCGGTCTCGCAAGCTTCATTCGACTGCTGCAGCCGCGCGTACGAGAAATTCGCCGTCTGCTCGTCGATCTGCGGAAACTCGGCGTCGTCGGAGAATGCAACGGCAAAATTGCGATCGCGGCAGAGGTCAAGGAAAGCTGGATCGCAGAACGATACGTCGCGCACCTCGAGCACGTGTTGCAGCGCCACGCCGTCCTGGCGATCCGGGATCAGGTCAAGAAAGCGCGCAAAGTCCTCGCGTTCAAACCGCTTCCCTTCGCGGAACTGCCACAGGATCGGGCCCAGCCGGTCGCCGAGTGCAGTGAACCCTTGATCAAGGAACTTGCCGACGATCTCCTTGCTGTCCGCCAGCACCTTGCGCCGCATGGTATATTGCAGCGCCTTCAGGCTAAAACGGAAGCCTTCCGGAGTGGCCGCTGCCCAGCGCGCAAAGCTCTCGGGCTTTTGCCGCCGGTAGTAGGTCGCGTTTATCTCGATGCAGCTCAGCCTTGACGCGGCGTATTCAAGTTCTCGCCGGTGCGGGAGGCCCACCGGATAGAAAGCTCCCCCGCGCCAAGGTTCGTAGGTCCACCCGCCGATACCGACGCGGATGGACCCGTGCGTCACGCTTCCATCCAGTCCCGGAAAAAGGCTTCGTTGGCCTCGCGCAGCCTTGCCAGTTCGACGCCCGCTACCTGCGTTCCGCCGACCGTGCCAAGCCTGGTTGCACCTTGGAGAACTTCGCCAGCCTTGGTCATGACGACATAACGTGACTGATCCTCGCCGAATGCCGAAGCCGTGGTCAGCGCCACGTCGAGCGAGCAGCCCTTGTCACCGGCCAGCGCCATTTCGGTCAGCGCTACGAGCAGGCCGCCGTCCGAGATGTCGTGGACAGCGGTGAGCTTGCCGGCCGCGATCCATTCGCGCACCTGTTCGCCGTTCTTGCGCTCGACAGCAAGGTCTACCGCAGGCGCATCGCCATCTTCGCGGCCATGCACTTCACGCAGGTAAAGCGACTGGCCGAGATGCGAGCCTTCATTGCCCACCAGCCAGATAACGTCGCCTTCGTTCTTGAACGCGACGGTGGTCATCACGTCGTGATCAAGCATCAGGCCGACGCCACCGATGGCAGGCGTGGGCAGAATGGCCGAACCACCGCCGGTGGCCTTCGATTCGTTGTAGAGCGAGACGTTGCCCGAGACGATCGGGTAATCCAGCGCGCGGCAAGCATCGCCCATGCCGTTCAGCGCCTGGACGATCTGCGCCATGATTTCGGGGCGCTGCGGATTGGCGAAGTTGAGGCAGTTGGTGATTGCCAGCGGACGCGCGCCAACCGCGCAGATGTTGCGCCACGTTTCGGCCACGGCCTGCTTGCCGCCTTCATAGGGATCGGCATAGCAATAGCGCGGCGTGCAGTCGGTGCTGATCGCCAGCGCCTTCTTCGAGCCGTGGATGCGCACCACGGCAGCATCGCCGCCCGACTTCTGCAACGTGTCGGCACCAACCTGCGAATCGTATTGCTCGAAGATCCAGCGGCGATTGGCGAGATCGGGGCAGCCGATCAGCTTGACCAGATCGGCGCCAAGGTCCGCGCTCTCCGGCACAGAACCGAGCGGCGCCACGTTAGCCCACGCCTTGTAGTCTGCCAGCGATAGGGCAGGGCGGTCATAGAGCGGGGCGTCTTCGGCGAGCGGACCCAGCGGAATGTCGCAGACCGTCTCGCCCTTGAACTTCAGCACCATGTGGCCAGTGTCGGTCACTTCGCCGATCACGGCAAAGTCCAGCTCCCACTTGCGGAAGATCGCCTCGGCCATGGCTTCCTTGCCGGGCTTGAGTACCATGAGCATGCGCTCCTGGCTTTCCGAAAGCATCATTTCGTAAGGCGTCATGCCCTCTTCGCGGCAGGGCACCTTGTCCATGTCGAGAATGATGCCAGCCTTGCCGTTGGTCGCCATTTCGACAGAGGACGACGTCAGGCCCGCCGCGCCCATGTCCTGGATCGCGACGATCGCATCGGTCGCCATGAGTTCGAGGCAGGCTTCGATCAGCAGCTTCTCGGTAAAGGGATCGCCCACCTGCACGGTCGGGCGCTTCTCGTCGGACTTCTCGTCGAAGTCGGCAGAGGCCATGGTAGCGCCGTGGATGCCGTCACGGCCGGTCTTGGAGCCGACATAGACGATCGGATTGCCGAGGCCCGTGGCCGCCGAATAGAAGATCTTGTCGGTGTCGGCCACGCCCACGGTCATCGCGTTGACGAGGATGTTGCCGTCATAGGCCTTGTGGAAGTTGGTCTCGCCACCGACCGTCGGCACGCCAACGCAGTTGCCATAGCCGCCGATGCCTGCGACGACGCCCTGCACAAGGTGCTTCATCTTCGGGTGATCAGGACGGCCAAAGCGCAGCGCATTCATGTTCGCCACCGGGCGCGCGCCCATGGTGAAGACGTCGCGCAGGATGCCGCCAACCCCAGTTGCCGCGCCCTGATAGGGTTCGATGTAGGAGGGGTGGTTGTGGCTCTCCATCTTGAAGATGGCGGCCTGCCCGTCACCGATGTCGATCACGCCCGCGTTCTCGCCGGGGCCGCAGATCACCCAGGGCGCCGACGTCGGCAGCTTCTTGAGGTGGATGCGGCTCGACTTGTAGGAGCAGTGCTCTGACCACATCACCGAGAAGATCCCGAGCTCGACAAGGTTCGGCTCGCGTCCGAGCGCGTTCAGGACGCGCTGGTACTCTTCCTCGGACAGCCCATGGGCGGCGACGACATCTGGCGTGATTTCGGACATGGCGCGCGCCTTAGCGATGTGGGCGCGTGTAGGCTAGTCCTGTCAGGCGAATTTGAGCGCGATCCATGTTGCTGCCGTAGCGGCCACTGTCGTCGCGAACGTCCCCCAGATCACGTCGATCACGGTCACGTGCACCGGCCAGCGCGCCAGCACGGCCTGGCTGGTCAGATCGTAGGTCATGTAGCACATCGCGCCGAAGATCGCAGCGTTCAGCGCCGTCGCTCCCAGGCCCTGCGACAGGCCTGGTCGGACGGCGAACCACATCATTCCGCCAAGGTAGAGCAGGTAGAACACGATCGCCGGCCCCGCGCGGAATTGCGGCGCCAGCAGATCGCCCAACGCGGGGCGATAGAGCTTTGACCCGGCCCACCCCAGCCACACGGCGTCCATTGCGCCAAACACCACGGCGGCAGCGACATAGGCGATCACGTATTGCATGGAGTGCAGGTCCCCGACTTGTTGCGGATCGAAGCTTGACCGCGCCCCATGGCCCCGTCAATGCTGCCCCAATGGGAACCGCACCTGATATCGCACCAAGCATCGCTGGCCTCAGCTTTGAAGAGGCTCTGAAGGAACTCGAGACAGTCGTGCGGCGGCTGGAAAGCGGCGATGCCCCGCTTGATGAATCGATCGATCTTTATGCCCGCGGCGATGCACTGCGCGCGCACTGCCAGGCGCGGCTCGATGCGGCGCAGGCGCGGATCGAAGCGATCGTGGCCGATCGTGATGGCAAGCCGCAGGGCCTGCGCCCGTTTGACGAAACCCAGGGCTGATCGGAGCTTCCGTCATGGCCGAAACCGGTCTGCTCAAGCCTGCGCTCAAGGCTATCGCCGAAGACATCGACAAGAGCTTCGACCTGCTCCTGCCCGTGCCCGGCGATCCCCGCGACCGGCTTGTCGAAGCCATGCGCTATGCCACGATCGGTGGCGGCAAGCGCGTCCGTCCGCTGCTGGTCTGCGCCACCGCTGCACTGTTCGGCGTTTCTCGCGAAGCCGCGGTCCGGGTCGGCACCGCAATCGAGGCAATCCACGTCTATTCGCTGATCCATGACGATCTGCCGTGCATGGACAATGACGCCCTGCGGCACGGCAAGCCCACCGTGCATCTCGCTTTCGACGATGCTGCGGCGGTCCTTGCTGGCGACGCGCTTCACGATTTCGCGTTCGAAGTCCTGTCCGATCCTGCAACCAGTGGCGATCCGTTCACCCGCATCGAACTGATCCGCACGCTTGCCACGGCCAGCGGCATGAACGGCATGTGCGGCGGGCAGATGATGGACATCGTTGCCGAAACCTCGAGCTTCGACCTGCCTACCGTAACGCGGCTGCAGCAGCTCAAGACGGGTGCGCTGCTTTCCGCCTCGGTTGAGATGGGCGCAATTCTCGCCAAGGTTCCGCCAGAAGGCCGCACGCACTTGCGCGGCTATGCGCGAGACATCGGCCTTGCGTTCCAGATCGCCGACGACCTGCTCGACGCCGAAGGCGACGAAGCCGCGGCGGGCAAGGCCCTGCGCAAGGATGAAGCGCAGGGCAAGGAGACGTTCCTCTCGCTGCTGGGCGCACAGAGGGCACGCGAACAGGCGCGCATCCTGGTGGAACAAGCGATCGAGTTTCTGGCGAGCTATGGCCCTGAAGCCGATCTCCTGCGCGAACTGGCGCGCTTCATTGTCGAGAGGAATCACTGATGGCGCAGCGCATCGGCGTCTATCCGGGCACGTTCGATCCGATCACTCTCGGCCACCTCGATATCATCCGGCGTGGAGCCAAGCTGGTCGACAAGCTGATCATCGGCGTCACCACCAATCCCTCGAAGAACCCGATGTTCACGCCGGAAGAACGCATGGCCATGGTCAGCCGTGAAGTGGCGGACCAGGGAATCGACAATGTCGAGGTCGTGGGCTTCAATGCGCTGCTGATGAAGTTCGCCCGCGCCCAAGGCGCTTCGGTGATCGTGCGCGGGCTGCGCGCCGTTGCGGACTTCGAGTACGAATACCAGATGGCCGGCATGAACCAGCAGCTCGACGCCGAGATTGAGACCGTGTTCCTCATGGCCGACGTCAGCCTTCAGCCCATCGCATCGAAGCTCGTGAAGGAAATTGCGCTTTTCGGGGGCGAGATAGCCGATTTCGTCACGCCAATGGTCCGTGATGAAGTGGTCGCCAGGGTCGAGAAGCTTGGTCGTCTGGGCGACTACTGAAACAGAACGGCAATCGTTCATTGCAGCGACAGCGCGAGAAGCCTATCGGCGCTGCAGGTTATCCGGAGTTCGACTGTTCCATGGTTTCGCGCTTTCTCACCGCACTTGCGCTTGGCGCTGCCCTGATTGCCTCGCCTGCCATGGCGAAGGACGAGGCTCCGGCACCTGCGCCCAAGCCGCTGACCTATACGGTCAATGCCGATCAGTCCGTGGATCGCGAGAATATCCTCTACCTCGATCTTTCGAACGGTGGCCGTGTGGCCATTCGCCTGATGCCGGAGTGGGCGCCCAACCACGTTGAGCGGATCAAGACTCTTGTCCGCCAGGGTTTCTACAACGGCATCATCTTTCACCGCGTGATCGACGGCTTCATGGCCCAGACTGGCGACCCAACGGGAACTGGGCAGGGCGGTTCGCCGCTCCCGGACCTCAAGGCCGAGTTCAACGCCATTCCGCACGTGCGCGGATCGGTTTCGATGGCGCGCACGAACGAACCTGACACGGCCAACAGCCAGTTCTTCATCGTCTTCTATCCGCGCTTTGCCCTCGATCACAAGTACACCAACTTCGGCCGTGTGATCGCCGGCATGGACTTTGTGGACGCGATCGTGCGCGGTGAACCGCCGCAGAACCCGACCAAGATCGTGCAGGCCTCGATTGCGGCTGACAACAAGGCGGCCCCGGCGCCGGTCGCGCCAGCGGCACCGGCTGCCATCACGGCGGACATGCTCAGCAATTCTACGTCAAACTAAGGGGTCTCGAATCCTTGCCCAATTGCGGCTAGGGCGCGCCCATGCGCGTAGATCTCTTCGACTTCGAACTGCCTCAGGAAAATATTGCCCTGCGTCCCGCCCGGCCGCGTGATTCGGCGCGCCTACTTGGCGTTGGCATGGACGGGCCGTTCCGTGACCTCACAGTGCTTGATCTGCCCTCGCTGTTGAATCCCGGCGATGTTTTGGTGTTCAACGACACGCGTGTCATTCCGGCCCAGCTTGAAGGCCAGCGTCCAAGCTTGAACGGTGAGGGGGCGCGCATCGGCGCCACGCTCCACAAGCGGATCGACCTGCGCCGTTGGCAGGCCTTCGTTCGCAACGGCAAACGCCTGCGGGAGGGAGACGAGATCAGGTTCGGCGCTGGCGTGTCTGCCTTTGCAGAAAGCCGCTTTCCCGATGGCAGCTGGACGTTGTTCTTTCCCGGCGAAGAGCCCGTCGAGGTCCTGCTGGAACGGGCAGGGCAAATGCCGCTGCCGCCCTATATTGCCGGCAAGCGCCCCACCGACGAGCGAGACCGCGAAGACTACCAGACGATGTTTGCGGCCAAGGATGGCGCCGTCGCCGCCCCCACCGCCGCGCTGCACTTCACGCCGCGCCTCATGGACGCGATTGCCGAGCGCGGCATCCGCACTGAAACGCTCACCCTGCATGTTGGCGCGGGCACGTTCCTGCCGGTCAAGGCCGACGACACCAAGGACCACCAGATGCACGCCGAGTGGGGCACGATCGAATCCGCCACTGCAGACCGTCTCAACGCCGCCCGCGCGGACGGCAACCGCGTTATCGCCGTCGGCACCACCTCGCTCCGCCTGCTTGAGAGCGCGGCGGGCGAAGACAGGGTCATTCGCCCGTTCGAAGGCGATACCGCGATCTTCATCACGCCGGGCTACAGCTTCCGCGCAATCGACGGGCTGATGACCAACTTCCACCTGCCCAAGTCCACATTGTTCATGCTCGTTTCGGCGCTGATGGGGCTCGACCGGATGCAGGCGGCCTATGCCCATGCCATTGCCAGCGGCTACCGCTTCTACTCCTACGGCGATTCCAGCCTGCTCCTGCCATAAAGCGCAGTTTCGGCCGACGGTGTGCCGACTAGCCTGCCCCCCAACAGATCTGGGAGAAGGGCATGATACCGGCACACGTTCCGGCAGACCGGGTGGTGGATTTCGACATCTTCAATCCGCCGGGGGTGGAGAGCGATTACTTCGCCGCGTGGAAGACGCTGCTTGATGGCCCCGGCCTTGTGTGGACTACGGCCAATGGCGGTCATTGGATCGCAGCGCGCGGTGACGTTGTGCGCCAACTGTGGGGAGATGCAGAAAGGCTCTCCAATCAGTGCCTTGCCGTGACTCCGGGCCTTGGCGAAGTCATGCAGTTCATTCCGCTGCAGGAGGACGGAGCAGCGCACAAGGCGTATCGCACGCCGGTGATGAAGGGCCTTGCCTCCCGTTTTGTCGTCGCCTTGGAACCCAAGGTGCGTGAAGTCGCGCGCGAACTGATCGAGGGGCTGCGCCCGCGTGGCGAGTGCGATTTCGTCAGCGACTTCGCCGAAATCCTGCCGCTCAACATCTTCCTCACCCTGATCGGCGTACCGCTCGAAGACCGTCCTCGACTTCGCCAGCTCGGTGTCCAACTCACGCGCCCTGACGGTTCGATGACGGTAGAACAACTCCGGCAGGCGGCTGACGATTACCTGTGGCCCTTTATCGAAAGGCGCATGGCACAGCCCGGCGACGACCTCTTCAGCCGCATCCTGTCGGAACCGGTCGACGGCAGGCCATGGACGGTCGACGAGGCGCGGCGAATGTGCCGCAATCTTCTGTTCGGTGGACTCGATACGGTTGCTGCGATGATCGGGATGGTCGCGCTCCACTTGGCGAGGCACCCCGAGCACCAGAAGTGGATGCGCCACAACCCGCGAGAGTTGCCCGCAGTTGCCGATGAGTTGATGCGTCGCTACCCGACAGTTGCCGTGAGTCGCAATGCAGTTGGAGATATCCAAATCGACGGCGTCACGATCCGTGCCGGTGACCTTGTCTACTTGCCCAGCGTACTCCATAACCTTGATCCGAGAAGCTTTTCTGCGCCGGAAGAGGTGCGTTTCGACCGCGGCCTGACCCAGATCCGGCACACCACGATGGGCGTGGGCGCCCACCGCTGCGTCGGCGCAGGCCTTGCGCGCATGGAAGTGATTGTTTTTCTTGAGGAATGGCTCGCTGGCATGCCTGAGGTTCGCCTTGATCCGGAGCGTCCCGTCACCATGAAGGGCGGCAACGTCGGTGCCTGCACTTCGCTGCCATTGGTCTGGAATCCCTAGGAAAACCAGCCCCATACCAGCCGCACGGTCAGCCCGATGCTCACCACCACGAGCAGCGGGCGGATCACCTTGGCGCCGAACTTAGTGGCATAGTGCGAGCCGATCCACGCGCCGGTCATGGCACCGACGCCCATGCAAGCCCCGAGAATCCACATCGCCTGGCCACCGATGCTGAACACGATCACACTGGCTATGTTGCTGGTGACGTTGAGAAATTTCGTCAGGCCAGTGGCACGGGTAAGCCCCATGCCCCGCAAGCCAACCAGCGTTGTTGCAAAGAACTGTCCGGCGCCCGGCCCGAAAAAGCCATCGTAAAACGCAACGCCGGCCCCGACCGGCATGTAGCCGCGTTCGGACAGGTGGCCCTTGCGGTCTTCGTCGGTCATGCCCGGCGACAGGACAGTGTAGAGCGCCACAGCAATCAGCAGCACTGGCACGACGAGTTTGAGGACGTCCGCGCTAAGGTGCTGAATTGCCAGCGATCCTGCCATTGCGCCGACAAAAACGATGGCGGCTGTCGCGGCGTTCTTGCGGAAACTGAACAGACCTGCCTTGTGATAGCGCCACGTGGCCATCGATGTGCCGCACATTGACTGGATCTTGTTGGTCCCCAGCACCACATGCGGGGGCAGGGGGGTGGACAGCAGCACCGGCATCATCACCAGCCCGCCGCCGCCGGCCACGGCGTCGATAAACCCCGAAAGCACCGCAACGCAGGTCAACGCCGGGTAGAACCAGAGATCGAGATTGGCGGGTTCTATCAGGAGCAGGTCTGGCATTTGCGCGCTTTGGCGATTGCGCCTAAGGGCCGCAACACTCTTTTTGCCGAGATCTCCGCACGATGACCCGTTTTGCCTTCGATATCCACGCCACCGACGGAAAGGCGCGCACCGGGACGATCCGGATGATGCGCGGTGACATCCGCACCCCGGCGTTCATGCCGGTAGGGACCGCCGCAACGGTAAAGGCGATGAAGATGGAAGACGTGCGCGCCAGCGGTGCGGACATCATCCTCGGCAACACGTATCACCTGATGCTCCGCCCCGGAGCAGAGCGTGTCGCGCGTCTGGGTGGCCTGCACAAGTTTGGCGGTTGGGACCGCCCGATCCTGACCGACAGTGGCGGCTACCAGGTGATGAGCCTTTCGGACTTGCGCAAGATCACCGAGGAAGGCGTGACCTTCGCCAGCCACCTCGACGGTTCGCGTCATTTGTTGAGCCCTGAGCGTTCGATGGAAATCCAGCGTCTGCTGGGGTCCGACATCGTCATGTGCTTCGACGAATGCCCGCGCGCCGACCAGCCGCGCGATGTGATCGCAAGATCGATGGAAATGTCGATGCGCTGGGCAAGGCGCAGTCGCGACGCTTTCAACGCCGGGGCCGACCATGCCGAACGCGCGGCGCTGTTCGGAATTCAGCAGGGCGCGCTTGACGAAGGCTTGCGCAAGGCCAGCGCCGACGCCCTGACCGACATCGGGTTCGACGGCTATGCCATTGGTGGCCTTGCCGTGGGGGAAGGGCAGGAGGCGATGTTCGCTACGCTCGATTTCGCGCCGCAGCAGTTGCCTGCGGATCGTCCGCGCTATCTGATGGGGGTCGGCAAGCCCGATGACCTGGTCGGCGCGGTTGAGCGCGGGGTCGACATGTTCGATTGCGTCCTGCCGACCCGGTCCGGGCGCAATGGGCAGGGCTTTACGTGGAACGGCCCGGTGAACATGCGCAACGCCCGGCATGCGGAAGATACCGGCCCTCTCGACGAACGCTGTCCGTGCCCGACTTGCACCAAGTACAGCCGCGCCTACCTGCACCACCTGCACAAGTCGGGCGAGATGCTTGGGGCCATGCTGCTGACCGAGCATAACCTGTGGTTTTACCAGCAACTCATGGCAGGCATGCGCGCGGCGATCGCAGAAGGGCGCTTTGCGGCCTTTGCAGCCGATTTCAGACGGGACTACTTCGCGCGTTAGGCGGCAATGCCCTCTGCACCGTCCTGCATCATCGGGTCCTGCGTCTCCAGCCTCGTGTCCTTGTAGGCATAGAATTCGCCGGTACGCTCATCGAGAAAGCCGGCGCCGATGGCGAAAGCCTGGCGCTGCGCGGTGAGCAAGTCCGGATACCATTTGCCGATGCGATGCGGGGTGACGAAGCGATAGAGACACATGCCTTCCCAATGGTCGCGCGCCTCGAGAGTTCCCCAAATTGCTGCAAATTTCACCTGCGAAACGACACGTAACAGCCTGTTTGCACATACGAAAAAGGCGGAGCTTGCGCCCCGCCTCTTCCATGTGTCGCAGTGGTTGGAATACCGATCAGCGCGAATAGAATTCGACGACCAGGTTCGGTTCCATCTTCACCGGATAGGGTACTTCGTCCAGCGTCGGAACGCGGGTGAAGGTGGCCTTGTCGCCTTCGGCGGCGACGTAGTCGGGAACTTCACGCTCAGGCAGCGACTGCGCTTCAGCGATGAGGGCCATTTCCTTGGCCTTCTTGCCGAGGCTGATAACGTCGCCAGGGCGAACGCGACGCGAGGCGATGTTGCACTTCACGCCGTTGACGTAGATGTGACCGTGAGAAACGACCTGGCGAGCCGAGAAGATGGTCGGCGCGAACTTGGCGCGGTACACGACCATGTCGAGGCGCTGTTCGAGCAGGCCGATCAGGTTCTGACCGGTGTCGCCCTTCATCTTCGACGCTTCCTGGTAGGTGCGCTTGAACTGCTTCTCGGTCACGTCGCCGTAGTAGCCCTTGAGCTTCTGCTTGGCGCGGAGCTGGATGCCGAAGTCCGAGACCTTGCTCTTGCGGCGCTGGCCGTGCTGGCCTGGGCCATACGAGCGGCGGTTCACCGACGACTTGGGACGACCCCAGATGTTTTCGCCGAGACGGCGATCAATTTTGTACTTGGATGCCTTGCGCTTGGACATGCGCTGCCTTTCAATCTGCCTGCACCGGCAACGCGCCGATGCTTCAAGTCCCGGACACGCACCACTTTGCCAATTGCGAAGTGCGGCCACCGCTTCACCGGGAGTGCAGGGCCAATTGCGAAGCGCGGCCAAGAACAGACAATTAGCCCTTTGTCAAGGGCAGCGGCCATAGACAGGGTAGCGAAATTGGGGTGCTATCGAAAATGATGCACGAAGGGCCGCCTCGTTCCGACCAGTCGCAGCCGTTGGAATCCCTTTCCGGCGGGTTGGAGGCGATCGACCTTCAAATACTTTCGCTTTTGTCTCAACGATTTGGGTTGGCTGCAAGCACTACGGTTCAACGAGAGCTTTCTGACGACGAGCGCAAGGCCCAGATGGCGGTGATTCGTCGTCGCGCTTTCGAGCTCGGTATTCCCGTCGGGCTTGTAACCGATTTCTGGGATCGGCTGATGGACGCCGCAGATGCGGTACAAGCCCAGCGAAACCATCGCGTGATCAACGACTGAAGTTCAACTGCGCGGCTCGTCCCCCGGCTTCGAGCCTTCCTTGCGGCGCAGGGCGCTCAGCACCCCGCGCATGGTGCGCACTTCGAGATGGTTCCAGCCTGGTTTGGTCAGCATGGTGCGCAATGTGCGTCGCGTGGCGGCCGCGCGTGCCTCGGGCTCGAAGTAGCCGCGCGGTTCAAGCATCGTGCAAAGCTGTTCGAACATGCCTTCGAACTCTTCCTGCGGGGCAGGGGGAAGCATGTCCTCTACGGTAGGCTGAACCAGATCGACGTGCTTGGACCACTCGTACGCGCAAAGGATGACGGCCTGCGCGAGGTTGAGAGAACCGAATTCCGGGTTGATCGGTACGGTGATGATGGCGCGGGCCAGCGCCACGTCGTCGGTCTCAAGGCCTGACCGTTCCGGTCCGAAGATGATCGCGCTGCGGCCCTGCGCGGCTATAATGTCCTTCGCTGCCTGTTCCGGCGTCAGCACGGGCTTGGTCACGCCACGCTTGCGCACGGTGGTGGCGTAGACATGCGAGCAATCGCTGACGGCATCGGCGAGGGTATCGAAGACCTGTGCCTTCTCCAGAACCCTGTCGGCACCAGCAGCGGCGGGACCGGCGGATGGATTGGGCCAGCCATCACGGGGAGATACAAGTCGCATCTCGGTCAGGCCGAAATTGAGCATGGCACGTGCGGCCTTGCCGATGTTCTCGCCAAGCTGGGGGCGGACCAGGACGATGACCGGCTGGCGCTGTTCAGTATCGGTCATGTTCAGGCGCGGCCGCTCATTTCCTGGACGCTTGAAGCGAATTCTTCAAAGTCACGCGCTTCGGTGAAATCGCGATAGACGCTGGCAAAGCGGATGTAGGCCACGCTATCAAGCTGGCGCAGACCTTCCATGACCATCTCTCCGATGACCTTGGATGGGACTTCTGAATCGCCCATGGTTTCGATCTGGCGCTGTATGCCAGACACGAGCTGGTCGAGGCGCTCTTGGGCGACGGGGCGTTTGCGGCAGGCGAGCGAAACCGATTGTTCGATCTTGAACCGGTCGAACGGTTCACGTCGTTCCCCGCTCTTGACTACGACGACCTCACGCAACTGCACCCGCTCGAACGTCGTGAACCGCGCCCCGCAGCCTTCGCACTGACGGCGCCGGCGGATCGAGGTGTTGTCCTCGCTCGGCCGGCTGTCCTTCACCTGGCTGTTGTCATGGGCGCAGAACGGGCAACGCACGGCTTAGCGCTTGATCCTCTGCCAGAAGGCAATGCCAGCACCCACGGCAAGGCCAAGCGGGAGCGAGACGACAGGAAGGAGCACACCGGCCACCGCCCCGATGGCCGCGCCGGTCAGGACCGGCTTGGTCGATGGGTGGGCCATGCCCTGCTTGGCCATGCCGGAGATTTCCTGCTTGGCGCGAGCGGCGAGATCGTCGTGGTCGTTCATAAGCTTACAGCTCCGGATAGATCGGGAACTGCGCGCAAAGCTCCGCGACGCGATCGCGCACGCGCTGTTCGACCTGACCATCGCCCTCATCGCCATTGCGCGCAAGGCCATCGACCACTTCCACGATCAGCTTGCCGATGGTGCGGAACTCTTCCTCGCGGAAACCGCGGGTGGTGCCAGCCGGCGTGCCGAGGCGGATGCCCGAAGTGACGAAGGGGGAGCGCTTGTCGAACGGGACGCCGTTCTTGTTGCAGGTGAGCCAGGCGCGATCGAGACCCTTCTCGGCGGCCTTGCCGGTCACGTCCTTGGCAGTCAGATCAACCAGCATAAGATGGTTGTCGGTGCCGCCGGAAACGATGCCGAGGCCGGCGTCCTTGATGCTTTCGGCAAGCGCCTTGGCATTGGCGACGATCTGATGGGCATAGGCCTTGAATTCGGGGCGCAGCGCTTCACCAAAGGCAACCGCCTTGCCTGCGATGACGTGGACCAGCGGACCGCCCTGGAGGCCGGGGAATACGGCGGTGTTGAACTTCTTGGCCAGATCCTCGTCATTGGTGAGGATCACGCCCGAACGCGGGCCGCGCAGGCTCTTGTGGGTCGTCGTGGTGACGACGTGGGCATGCGGGAACGGCGAGGGGTGGGCGCCGCCTGCAACGAGGCCCGAAATGTGCGACATGTCGACCAGCAGCCACGCGCCGATTTCATCGGCAATGGCGCGGAAGGCGGCCCAGTCCCAGGTGCGTGAATAGGCGGTGCCACCGGCGATGATCAGCTTGGGCTTGTGCTCTCGGGCAAGACGGGCGACCTCGTCCATGTCGATCATGTGATCGTCAGGGCGCACGCCGTAAGGGATCACGTTGAACCACTTGCCGCTCATGTTCACGGGGCTGCCGTGGGTGAGATGGCCACCCGAATTCAGGTCGAGGCCCATGAAGCTGTCACCCGGCTGCAGCAGCGCGAGAAACACGGCCTGGTTCATCTGGCTGCCCGAGTTGGGCTGAACGTTGGCGAAGTTGCATCCGAACAGCTGCTTGGCGCGCTCGATCGCCAGGTTCTCGACGATATCGGCGTATTCGCACCCACCGTAGTAGCGCTTGCCCGGGTAGCCTTCGGCGTACTTGTTGGTGAAAACCGATCCGGTGGCTTCAAGCACGGCACGGCTGGTGATGTTTTCCGAAGCGATCAGCTCGATCTTGGTCTGCTGGCGGTGCAGCTCACCCTTGATGGCGGCGAACACTTCGGCATCGGCCGTTTCCAGATGCTCGGTGAAGAAGCCGGCTTTGCGGATTTCCGGCGCTGCTGTGGCGGTGGTCATCTCTGGGGCTCCTTCAGATTGCGGGGTTGGAAAGCTTTTCGACGCGGCCGGCATGGCGGCCACCGCCGAATTCGGTGGAAAGAAATGCGTCAAGACAGGCCTTGGCCATGTCCTCGCCAGTCAGGCGTGCGCCCATCGCAATGACATTTGCATCGTTGTGTTCGCGCGCGAGTGCTGCGGAGAGCGGTTCCGAAACCAGTGCGCAGCGGCAGGCCGGTTCGCGGTTTACTGCGATCGAGATGCCGATACCTGATCCGCACAGGGCGACGCCCCGCTCGGCAATGCCTTCGGCTACCACCGAGGCCAGTTTGTAGCCATAGTCGGGATAGTCGACGCGATCGGCGGTCTCTGGCCCGAGGTCGGCAACTTCATGGCCAAGGCCGATGAGATACTCACGCAGTGCGGCCTTCAGGTCGACAGCGGCGTGATCGGAAGCGATGGCGATACGCATGGGGATCGTTACTCGACAGCGGTATTAGGGGATTCGTTGGCGCGCCCATAGGCTCTTGCAGCGCAACAAGCCACCGCAAATCGCTGGAGGAAATCTGCCCGATGGGGCTCATCCTAACAGGTGGGAGCGTCATGGCGGTTGCGACCGGATCGCGCGATGCGTAAAGGCCCGGCATTCAGGATCGGACGGGACGAACAGGAATGCCGCAGGAACACGTGCTCATCGCCGGGGGCGGCATTGGCGGGCTCACGCTCGCACTGACGCTCCACCAGATCGGGGTCTCCTGCACGGTCTTCGAATCCGTTCGTGAATTGAAGCCGCTGGGTGTCGGCATAAATCTCCAGCCCAACGCCGTTCGCGAACTCGAAGACCTCGGCATCGGTGAGGCCGAGATGGATGCCGTGGGCATTCCGGCGCGTGAGTGGGCCCTGGTCGGGCTGAATGGACGCGAGATCTACTCCGAACCGCGTGGCAAGCTGGCCGGGTATAACTGGCACCAGTATGCCGTGCACCGCGGCGAATTCCACATGCTGCTCTACCGCAAGGTGATCGAGCGCATCGGGCCGCAAGCGGTGAGACTGGGCAGCAAGGTTACGGGCTATCGCATGGAAGCGAATGGTTCGGTCACCGCCTTGGTCGAGGATCGCTCGGGCAAAGTCGAAGAGGCGGCAGGAACGCTGCTGTTCGGGGCAGACGGCATACATTCGGCAATCCGCGCGCAGATGCACCCCGATCAGCCTCCGATCCATTGGGGCGGCACGATCATGTGGCGCGGCACTGCCAAGGGCGTACCGATCCGTTCGGGATCATCGTTCGTCGGCCTTGGCACGAGCCGGCATCGCGTGGTGATCTACCCGATTTCGCACCCGGATGCGGACGGCTTGTCCGATATCAACTGGATCGCCGAGCAGACGTACGACACCAGTCACGACTGGACCAAGTCGGGATGGTTCAGGCCTGTCGAAATGGCGGAGTTTGCGCACGAGTTCGACGGGTTCGTCTATGACTGGCTTGATCTGCCGGCTCTGCTGGCAAAGTCGGACATGGCTTACGAGAACCCGATGATAGATCGCGATCCCTTGCCGACCTGGGTCGATGGGCCGGTCGGGCTGATTGGGGACGCGGCACATCCGATGTATCCCACGGGGTCCAACGGCGCCTCGCAGGCAATTGTCGACGCACGCCAGATCGGACGCATCATGGTGGAGCGGGGCGTCACGCCCGAGGCGCTTGCCCAGTTCGACGCCGAATTCTGTGGCCCGATCGGCCAGGTCGCGATGCGCAACCGCGGGGCGGGCCCGTTCGGCCTGCTCAATATGGTGGACGAACGTTGCGGCGGTCAGTTCGAGAATATCGACGATGTCATCCCGGCTGCGGAGCGAAGTGCCTTCATGCTGGCCTACCAGCAGGCTGCGGGCTTTGCCAAGCACCGCCTGAACGGCGCGCCGAGGACCATTCCTGAAGGTGCGCAAGTCGCCAGGGTGCCCGCGTGACCATTGCGCTGACCCATGTGACCGATCTGGTTGTCGAACTGTCGAGGCCCCACGAGATGGGCGAATGCCCAATGGGTGTCCGGCGGATCATCCCGATTGTCGGAGGTAGCGCGGACGGATCACTGCTCCGCGGCCGCATTCTGCCAATCGGGGCCGACTGGCAGACCGTCTCACGCGGAGGGATCGCCGAACTGGATGCGCGCTATGCGATTGAGACCAGCGACGGCGCGGTGATCGAAGTCATCAGCCAAGGCATTCGCCACGCAACGGCAGAGGTGCATGCGCGCATTGCTGGGGGCGAGGAAGTCGACCCGGCCGAGTACTACATGCGCACGGCAATCCGGCTCGAGACCGGACATGCCGGATACGATTGGGTCAACCGCGCCCTGTTCATCGCGAAGGGCGGGAAGGTTGGGAATACGGTCCGTCTGGCGGTCTACAGGATCGACTAGCAGCTTCGACTGCCGGTCCGGAAGTCAGTCCAGCAATGCGCGGTGTCGGCTGGAGAGAAAGATCGCATTCTTTCGGGTGAGATCGCCCGGCACGAGGCGTTTTCCGTTCCAGCCGTAAGGCGACAGACCGAGTTTGCCGAGGACCGCAACGGCAGACGCGTCGGGCCGTTCGATCAAGATCACCGGCTGATGCGAGGCGATCGTTTTGATGCCACCGCCGATGACTTTCGATTCGAAGCCTTGCACGTCAATCTTGATGATGTCCGGGGCGAGTTCCAGCGCGTCGAGCTTCTCGATCCTTACCTTGTAGCTGTCGATAACAAGCCGATCTGGCGTGAAACGCGCCATGCGCCGCTCATCAAGCCACTGGATCGCAGCTTCGCGGTCAAGAGAGGCAATGCCGTCATAGACGAAGTTGCGATAGCGCGGCACGTGGATGTGCTGTTCGCCAGTTGCAGCGCCGAGTGCAATCTCACGCACATCCACGTCGCTGTCCCCTGAGAATCGCTGGCGAAGTTCTTCCGCCAGCGAGGGGATCGGTTCGATGGTGATGATCTTTCGCGGCCGTGCATAGCGCTGCAAGGCCACAACGCTTTGCCCCCAATTGCCGCCTATGTCGATCGCGAGGTCCAGCGGGGCGAGCTTTCCCAGCAGTCGTATCTCGGGGTCGACAAACAGGCCAAGATGGCGCGTGGCAAGGTTGTAGGCCGAAAACTTTGCGCGACGCACCGCCGGAAAATGCGTCTGCAGATCTCGCAATTGTCGCCGCAGTTCGCGCAATGGCCAACTTTCGGGACGATGACCCCATTCCAGAACTGGTCCGGGGGCAGCGCCTTCCATCAGCGGATTGCTTACTGGTCGAGGAACGAGCGCATCTTGCGCGACCGCGACGGATGCTTGAGCTTGCGCAGCGCCTTGGCCTCGATCTGGCGAATACGTTCGCGGGTGACCGAGAACTGCTGGCCGACTTCTTCCAGCGTGTGGTCGGTGTTCATGCCGATACCGAAGCGCATGCGCAGCACGCGCTCTTCACGCGGGGTGAGGCTGGCAAGCACGCGGGTGACCGTTTCCTTCAGGTTGGCCTGGATCGCCGCATCGACCGGAATGATCGCGTTCTTGTCCTCGATGAAATCGCCGAGGTGGGAATCTTCCTCGTCGCCGATGGGCGTTTCGAGGGAGATCGGCTCCTTGGCGATCTTCATCACCTTGCGAACCTTTTCGAGCGGCATCGACAGACGCTCGGCCATTTCTTCAGGCGTCGGTTCGCGGCCCTGCTCGTGCAGGAACTGGCGGCTGGTGCGAACCAGCTTGTTGATCGTCTCGATCATGTGGACCGGGATACGGATCGTTCGGGCCTGATCTGCGATCGAGCGGGTGATGGCCTGCCTGATCCACCAGGTGGCATAGGTCGAGAACTTGTAGCCGCGGCGGTATTCGAACTTGTCGACCGCCTTCATCAGGCCGATGTTGCCTTCCTGAATGAGGTCAAGGAACTGCAGGCCGCGGTTCGTGTACTTCTTGGCGATGGAGATCACGAGGCGCAGGTTGGCCTCGACCATTTCCTTCTTTGCGATGCGTGCTTCACGCTCGCCTTTCTGGACCATGTTCACGATGCGGCGGAATTCGCCCAGCGACATGCCGGTGGCAGCTGCGATGTCGGCAATCTCGGCGCGAATACGCTCAACCGGAGTTGCCTCGTTCGCAGCAAATGCTGCCCACTTCTTGTCGCGGCCGGCCAAGGCCTGCAGCCAACCGTCGTCAAGCTCATGCCCGACATACATGTCGAGGAAGTCCTTGCGCGACACCTTGTGGCGCTCGGCAAGGCGCAGCATCTGGCCGCCCAGCGTCGTCAGGCGACGATTGAAGGCGTAGAGATTGTCGACGAGGTATTCGATCTTCGAAGCGTGGAACTGCACGGATTCCACCTGCGCCGTCAGGTCTTCGCGCAGCTTCTGGTACTGCGCTTCCTTGGCGGCGGGGAAATCATTGCCCATGCCAAGAGCGTCGAGACGCTCTGCCTGGATCTTCTCGAAGGCACGGAACAGCGAGGTGATTTCGGCAAAGCGCTCAAGCGCTGCCGGCTTCAACTGCGCTTCCATCTGGGCGAGGCTGAGGGTGTGGTCCTCTTCTTCTTCCTCGGCCGGACGGGCGCGGCGCTCGCGCAGTTCGTCGTCCTCGTCATCGGAGGATTCTTCCTCCTCTACGTCCTCTTCTTCCTTGAAGGTGGGGCCGGCGGTGGCTTCGCTGATCTCGGGCTCGGCCTCTTCACCGTCTTCCGACAGGTTTTCGGGCTGCGGTTCCTTCGAAAGCATGGCGTCGAGATCGAGAATCTCGCGCAGCTGCATCTCGCCGGCGTTCAGCGCGTCGGACCACTGGATGATGGCGTGGAATGTGATCGGGCTCTCGCACAGGCCCATGATCATGGTGTCGCGACCGGCCTCGATGCGCTTGGCGATGGCGATTTCGCCCTCGCGGCTGAGCAGTTCAACGGCGCCCATTTCACGCAGGTACATGCGCACCGGGTCGTCGGTCCGCTCGACCGTTTCCTTGCGCTTGATAACGTCCGGTCGGTCCTCGACGGTCTCGGCTTCGTCGAGTTCGTCGTCCTGAGCCTTTTCCTCGGGATCAACCGCGTCCTCGTCGCTCTCGACGATGTTGACGCCCATCTCGGAGATCGCGGCCATGATGTCTTCGATCTGCTCGGAAGACATCTGGTCCTGGGGAAGGGCCTCGTTCAGCTCGTCATACGTGATGATCCCGCGGCGCTTGGCGCGCGCGATCAACTTCTTGATCGATGCATCGTTGAGGTCGATCAGCGGAGCGTCGCCGCTATCGGTCTTGTCGTTCGAAGCCATTTAACCCAGGTACCACCATCTGAGAACCGGGCCGAAGGCGACCCGGTTTGCGCCATTGCTATAATTATAACGCAGCACGAGCACGGCCCATTTGCCCCAAACGGGCACGCAAAGCCATACTCCGCGCTATCAATCTTTGCTGTTCGGCGAAGTTTTCTTCCGAAAGCTCGGTTTCAACGCGCTTGTTTGCCTCGACAAGCGCCTCTTCAACCGCTGGCCATTCAACCAGAATGGCAATTGCCTCGGCAAGTTCGTCTCCTGCCGAATCACCACCGCTGGCCAAAAAACCGAATCGCATCCCGGCATAGTCCTGCGCCGACGGGAGCCTGAGCCCACGTTCCAGCAATATGGTGCGCAAGGTCGCGCTTTCAAGCGGTTGTGCCCCGTCCGACGTGACAAGCAATGCATCGATCAGCGCGCAAGTGTCTGGATTCTCGGGCTGAAGGCGGGCGAGGGCGTCAGCATGGCGCGCAATGTGCTGCGGATGGCAGATCAGACCGTCGAGCACGGCTGCCAGCAGGCTGTTGCTCGGCCCCGTGCCGATGCGCAGCATTTTCGCCTTGTCCTGCTCGGCAAGTGGTGGCGGTGCCGGTTTCCAAGGCTGGCCTTTCGCGCGTGAACCTGACGGTCGTGGCTGAAAAGGCGCCCGTTCCTTTCGGGCGAACGCCAGTTCGCCAAATCGCTCGGTCAGTTCGCGCCTGTAGAGCGACTTGATGTCTGGGTGCTGTATGGTCTCGCAATGGGCAAGCAGCCTGGCCTTCAATCCTGCCTTGTCTTCTGGCGTCGCCAGCGGGGCAGCATCGCGTTCCGCTTCCCAGAGAACGTCGACGAGGCTTCGGCCACCGTCCAGCAATTCCTCCATCTCCGCCGCGCCCTGCTTTTTCACGACGTCGTCCGGGTCCATGCCTGCTGGCAGCGTGACGATGCGCAGCGAATGTCCGGGGCGGAGCAGGGGCAGGGCGCGCGTGATCGCCCGCATCGCTGCGCGCTGGCCCGCGCTGTCGCCATCGAAGCAAAGCGTGGGCGTTTCGACCAGTCGCCACAGGCGTTCGATCTGGTGCTCGGTCAGTGCCGTGCCAAGCGGGGCGACCGCTTCGCCGATTCCTGCGGCCGCGAGCGCCACCACGTCCATATACCCTTCGACGACCACGACACGTCCGCTCTGGCGGGTAGCAGGCCCGGCGCGATGCAGGTTGTAGACCGTGCGGCCCTTGTCGAACAGCGGCGTATCGGGAGAGTTCAGGTACTTCGGCGCGTCGGTCTTTTCCGCAGTGAGGATGCGTCCGCCGAAGGCAATCACGCGACCGCGCGGGTCAAGGATCGGCAGCATCAGGCGGCCACGGAAACGGTCGTAGGGTTCCTTTCCTTCGACCACGATTCGCAAGCCAGCCTCGATGAGCATCTCATCGGGGAAGGCCGACAGCGCCTCTTTCAGCGCAGTGCGGCTATCCGGAGCGAAGCCGAAGCCGAAATCCCGCACGATCTGCGCCGGGAACCCGCGAGAGGCGAGATAGCGTCGCGCCTCCGCACCACGCTCATCGCCAAGGCAGCGCACGAAAAAGTCCTGCGCCGCCTGCATAACGTCATGCAACGACTTCTGCTGCTCGGCCTTCCTTGCTGCGCGCGGATCGGGGGCAGGAACTTCCATTCCAGCCTGCAGCGCCAGTTCCTTCACCGCGTCCATGAAGGGCAGGCCCTGATGGTCGGTCATCCAGCGGATGACGTCGCCATGCGCGCCGCAGCCGAAGCAGTGGTAGAAGCCCTTCTCGTCGTTTATGGTGAAGCTGGGCGTCTTCTCGTTATGGAACGGGCAGCAGGCCTTGAATTCGCGCCCCGCCTTGGTGACGCGAACGCTCCGCCCGATCACGCCCGAAAGCGAGATGCGGGAGCGGAGTTCGTCCAGCCATTGCGGAGAGAGGCTCATGGCGCGGTCAGGCCGAAAGCGACGCCTTCACCAGCCCGCTGGCCTTGCCCATGTCGAGCTGTGTGCCGTGCTTGGCCTTCAATGCAGCAACCACCTTGCCCATATCCTTCATGCCCGCAGCGCCGGTTTCGGCGATGATCGCAGCGATGGCGGCCTTGGTGTCGTCCTCGCTCATCTGCTGGGGCAGGAATTCCTCGATCACCGCAAGCTCGGCCTTCTCGACGTCTGCGAGTTCCTGGCGGCCGCCCTGTTCATAAAGCGAGATCGATTCGCGGCGCTGCTTCGCCATCTTCTGCAAAACGTCGGTGACGAGCACGTCATCCTCCGGCACAGCCGAGGCGGTGCGCAGTTCGATGTCCTTGTCCTTGAGCTTGGCGAGGATCAGGCGGACAGCGGCGAGGCGGGGCTTGTCGCCCGCTTTCATGGCCGAAACCTGCGCGGCCTTGATGGTATCGCGGATCATGTAATCGTATTTCCCGTGGAGTTCTCCGCCGTCATGGCGAGAAACCTTCCATGTAGGCCAAACTTTCGGGAATCGCTAGGTTGACGCTGCGTCGAGTCGGGTCTAGCAGCCGCCCCTTAGCAACATCGCCAGAACACCTGCCAACGGAGCGCCCCATATCATGGCCGACCCCGCACTTTCGCACGCGCCTCA
Organism: Novosphingobium sp. CCH12-A3; assembly: GCF_001556015.1. NCBI lineage: Bacteria > Pseudomonadati > Pseudomonadota > Alphaproteobacteria > Sphingomonadales > Sphingomonadaceae > Novosphingobium > Novosphingobium sp. CCH12-A3. Next base: position 88,831 of record NZ_LSIA01000020.1, read on the forward strand.
ACCAGATGGCGCGACGGGAGTCCTCGTACTTGCCGATGGGTCTGTTGCCTGGGGACGTGGTTTCGGCGCTGCGGGCGCTGCCGTGGGCGAGGTGTGCTTCAACACCGCGATGACGGGCTATCAGGAAGTGATGACCGATCCGTCCTATGCGGCGCAGATCGTGACGTTCACCTTCCCGCATGTCGGCAACGTCGGCACCAACCCCGAAGACATGGAAAGCCATGACACGCCCGGCGCCGTCGGCTGCGTGGTGCGCGAGGATGTGACTGCGCCTGCCAACTTCCGCAGCGCCGGCACCTTCCAGCAGTGGATGGAAAAGCAGGGTAAGATCGGCATTTCCGGCCTCGACACCCGCGCCCTGACCCGCCGCATTCGCATGAGCGGCGCACCCAACGCGGTGATCGCGCACGATCCCAAGGGCGAGTTCGACATCCCCGCGCTGGTCGAGCGTGCGCGCAACTGGCCCGGCCTCGAAGGCATGGACCTTGCCCGCGTCGTCACGCGCGACGGGCAGGAGGCCTGGGAAGGCTCGGTCTGGCATCTCGGCAAGGGCTATGGCCGCTCACCGCATGACAAGCGCCCCCACGTCGTCGCCATGGACTTCGGTGCGAAGGACAACATCTTCCGCAACCTCGTGAAGGCAGGCGCGGCGGTTACGGTGGTTCCGGCCGAGACTTCGCTGGAAACAATCCTCGCCCTCAAGCCCGATGGCGTATTCCTGTCGAACGGCCCGGGCGATCCAGCGGCGACCGGCGCCTATGCCGTGCCGGTGATCCAGAAGCTGCTCGAGCGCGACGTGCCGATCTTCGGCATCTGCCTTGGCCACCAGATGCTGGCGCTCGCCGCCGGCGCCCGCACAACCAAGATGCACCAGGGCCACCGCGGCGCGAACCACCCGGTCAAGCGCATCGAGGACGGCGTGGTCGAGATCACCTCGATGAACCACGGCTTCGCGGTCGACAACGCCCCCGGCGCGCTGGGCGAGAACGTGATCGAAACGCATGTCTCGCTGTTCGACGGCTCGAACTGCGGCATCGCGGTGAAGGGCAAGCGAGCGTTCGGGGTGCAGTATCACCCGGAGGCTTCGCCGGGACCGCAGGACAGCTTTTATCTGTTCGAGAAGTTTGTAGCGTCGCTCGGCTGAGCGGCTGACACCCTTAAAATTCCTTCCCCTGGCGCGAGTAAAACGCGACGGGGGCTGAAACACGAGAGCGATAATGCCCAAACGCACTGACATCTCCTCGATCCTGATCATCGGCGCCGGGCCGATCATCATTGGCCAGGCTTGCGAGTTCGATTATTCGGGCACGCAGGCGGTGAAGGCGCTCAAGGAAGAGGGCTATCGCATCATCCTGGTCAACTCGAACCCCGCGACGATCATGACCGATCCGGACATGGCGCACGCGACCTATGTCGAACCGATCACGCCCGAAGTCGTCGCCAAGATCATCGAGAAGGAGCGCCCCGATGCGCTGCTGCCGACGATGGGCGGGCAGACCGCGCTCAACACCGCGCTGGCGCTGTTCAACGATGGCACGCTGGAGAAGTACGGCGTTCAGATGATCGGCGCCAATGCCGATGCGATCGACAAGGCCGAAGACCGCCAGCGCTTCCGCGAGGCGATGGACAAGATCGGCCTCGAATCCGCGCGCTCGGGCGTTGCGCACACCATCGACGAGGCGCTCGAAATTCTCGAGCGCACCGGCCTGCCTTCGATCATCCGCCCCAGCTTCACCATGGGCGGCACCGGCGGCGGCATTGCCTACAACAAGGAAGAGTTCGTCAAGATCGTGAAGGGCGGGCTTGAAGCATCGCCCACGACCGAAGTCCTGATCGAGGAATCGCTCCTCGGCTGGAAGGAGTACGAGATGGAGGTTGTCCGCGATAAAAAGGACAACTGCATCATCATCTGCTCGATCGAGAACGTCGATCCGATGGGGGTCCACACCGGAGACTCCATCACCGTCGCCCCGGCGCTGACGCTGACCGACAAGGAATACCAGATCATGCGCAACGCATCGATCGCGGTGCTCCGGGAAATCGGTGTGGAAACAGGCGGTTCGAACGTACAGTTCGCAGTCAATCCGAAAGACGGCCGCCTCATCGTCATCGAGATGAACCCGCGCGTATCGCGCTCTTCGGCGCTCGCCTCGAAGGCCACCGGCTTCCCCATCGCCAAGGTCGCGGCCAAGCTTGCCGTGGGCTACACGCTCGACGAGATCATGAACGACATCACCGGGGCTACCCCGGCGGCGTTCGAGCCGACCATCGACTACGTCGTCACCAAGATCCCGCGCTTCGCCTTCGAGAAGTTCAAGGGCGCTGAGCCGCTGCTCGGCACGGCGATGAAGTCGGTCGGCGAAGTCATGGCGATTGGCCGCAACATCAAGGAATCGATGCAGAAGGCCCTGCGCGGACTGGAAACCGGCCTTGATGGCTTCAATCGCGTCGTCGGCCTTGAAGGCGCCAGCCGTGACGAGATCACCGCCGCGCTCGCTCGCGCCACGCCCGATCGCCTGCTGGTGATCGCGCAGGCTTTCCGCGAGGGCCTGTCGGTCGATGAAGTCCACGCCATCACCAAGTACGAGCCGTGGTTCCTGCGCCATATCCACGAGATCGTGGAAGCAGAAATCGTCATCCAGCGCGATGGCCTGCCCAACGATGCGGCTGGCCTGCGCCGTCTGAAGGCAATGGGCTTCTCCGACAAGCGCCTCGCCACACTGGCCGTGCGCGGGATTGGCGTTGCCGGTGGCATGGCAGAGACCCAGGCCAAGCGCTCGGGCCTGCTGCATGACGCGCTGCGCGCCATGGCCGGTGCCACCAGCGAAGCCGAAGTGCGGTCGTTGCGCCACAAGCTCGGCGTGCGCCCGGTGTTCAAGCGCATCGACAGCTGCGCCGCCGAGTTTGAGGCGGTCACGCCCTACATGTATTCGACCTACGAAGGCGCGCTGTTCGGCGAGCCGGAGAACGAGGCTGCTCCGACTGACGCCAAGAAGATCGTCATCCTCGGCGGTGGTCCGAACCGCATCGGTCAGGGCATCGAGTTCGACTACTGCTGCTGCCACGCCTGCTTCGCGCTGGGTGACGCCGGGTTCGAGACCATCATGGTCAACTGCAACCCGGAGACCGTGTCGACCGACTACGACACCTCGGATCGCCTCTACTTCGAGCCGTTGACCGCCGAAGACGTGCTGGAAATCCTCGCGGTCGAACAGTCGAAGGGCGAACTGGTTGGCGTGATCGTGCAATTCGGCGGGCAGACCCCGCTGAAGCTGGCGCAGGCGCTGCAGGATGCAGGCATCCCGATCCTCGGCACATCGCCGGACTCGATCGACCTTGCCGAAGACCGCGAGCGCTTCGCAGCATTGGTCGCCAAGCTCGGCCTCAAGCAGCCTGCCAACGGCATTGCCCGCAGCCGCGATGAGGCCGTCGCGGTGGCGAGCCGCATCGGCTATCCCGTGCTGATCCGTCCGAGCTACGTGCTTGGTGGCCGTGCCATGGAGATTGTCGACAGCCAGGCGCAGCTGGATGACTACATCGCCACTGCCGTTCAGGTCTCGGGCGACAGCCCGGTGCTGATCGACCAATACCTTCGCGATGCGATCGAGTGCGACGTCGATGCTCTGGCAGATGGCACGGACGTAACCGTTGCAGGGGTCATGCAGCACATCGAGGAAGCGGGCATTCACTCGGGCGACAGCGCCTGCACCTTGCCGCCCTACAGTCTGTCAGCCGAGATCATCGCAGAGATGGAGCGCCAGGCGGTTTTGCTGGCACGCGGCCTCAACGTGCGCGGTCTGATGAACATCCAGTTCGCGATCAAGGACGGCGAGGTCTATCTGATCGAGGTGAACCCGCGTGCAAGCCGCACGGTGCCGTTCGTCGCCAAGGCCGTGGGTACGCCCATTGCCAAGATCGCGGCGCGCGTCATGGCGGGCGAGAAACTGGCCGATCTCCCCGCGATCAAGCGCGAGATCGACTACATGGCAGTCAAGGAAGCCGTGTTCCCGTTCGCCCGTTTCCCCGGCATCGACCCCGTGCTCTCGCCGGAAATGAAGTCCACCGGCGAAGTCATGGGCGTCGACAAGACCTTCGCGGTCGCTTTCGCAAAGTCGCAGCTTGGTGCGGGCACCAAGCTGCCGCAGGGTGGAACGATCTTCGTTTCGGTCAAGGATAGCGACAAGGCGGTGATCCTGCCCGCCGTGCGCAAGGCGATCAGCCTGGGCTTCAAGATCGTGGCCACCGGTGGTACGGCTCGCTATCTGACCGATGCGGGCCTGATCATCGAACGAGTGAACAAGGTGGCCGAAGGTCGTCCACACATCGTCGACCGGATCATCGATGGCGACATCGCGCTGATCTTCAACACGACCGAGGGCTGGCAGAGCCACAAGGACTCGCAATCGATCCGTGCTTCGGCTTTGAACTCGCGCGTTCCCTACTTCACGACGGCTGCTGCTTCCGTCGCTGCGGTCGAGGCAATCGAGGCACTTCGCTCTGCCGAACTTGAAGTGCGTTCGTTGCAGGACTATTATGCTTGAACCTTATTAGTCCCCCGGCATTGTCATGAGACTGGTCCGGCTCGGCGCATTCGGCGCCGGTCGGCGGGGGCAGGTTTTCCCTCGGTTGCCGTAGCGGTAGCCGGGGCGTGACAGGAAAGAGAGTTGCGAATGGCGAGTGTGGAAAAGCTGCCGATGCTTGCGGAAGGCTATGAAAAGCTGACTGCCGAGCTGAAAGCGCTGCGCGAGGAGCGGCCCAGGATCGTCGACGCGATCGAGGAAGCGCGCGCCCATGGCGACCTTTCGGAAAACGCGGAATATCATGCGGCCAAGGAACGTCAGGGCCAAGTCGAAGCGACGATCGCCGATCTCGAGGATCGCGTCAGCCGCGCGCAGATCATCGATCCGGCGACTCTCTCGGGTGACAAGATCATCTTCGGTGCCACCGTGACCCTGCTCGACGATGATGAAAAGCCGGTGAAGTACCAGATCGTCGGTCCATACGAGGCCGATGCCAAGAAGGGCATGATCAGCTACAACTCGCCGCTCGGCAAGGCACTGATCGGCCGCAAGGTCGATGAGGAGATCGAGGTGACTGTCCCCTCGGGCGACAAGTTCTACCTTGTCCAGAAGATCGAGTTCATTTGAGCGATCGGCATCACTAACGAAAAAAGGCCCCGGAGCGATCCGGGGCCTTTTTTTGTAAGCTTGCTCAATCCTTCGGCAGGGCCGGTTCAAGCAGGCGATGGAGGTGCACGATCACGTAGCGCATCTCGGCGTCGTCCACGGTCCTCTGTGCGGCACCGCGCCAGGCTTCTTCAGCGCTGGCATAATCGGGGAACACGCCGACAACGTCGATTGCCTTGAGATCTTGGAATTCGAGGCCCTGGGGGTCTTTGACCCGCCCGCCCATAACGAGGTGCAGCTTTTGCATTGGCGACTTTCCTTTGGGGAGGATTCGTGTGCGCCACTGACAAAAAGACGAGCCGCGCGCAAGTCTATGCGAACGGCTCGCCCGAGCCCTTTTTAAGGCTTAGCGCGCGCAGTGAGTTCGTTCACCTTGCGCAGCGCCGCTTCGCTCGCCTCTATGGCGGCTGAGCGAACGATCTCGGAAAGATCGAAAGCCTTGCGACGGGCCTCTTCGCTGCCGTCGGCAATCTTTTCGCCAACCGTGCCACTGAGCTCCTCGACCTTGTGAAGGCCGTCACGGCCAACGTCCCGCGCACGGGTTGCATAGTCGATTGCGAGCTTTCCTGCGACTGCCGCCAGACCCGACGCGCTCTTGCGCAACGAACTGGCCGCGTCCTCAGCGGCGCCCCTGGCCTTGGTGCTGCGCCGGCCGACAGAGGGCAAGGCCTTCGCCACCAGCGCGCCCAGAACTATACCGGCAGCAACCGACGCCACCGGGTGCTCCTCGATCAGCCCCTTGACGGTCTGGACCGACTTCGAGCTGGCAGTGCGTTCCGCCAGGCGCGACTTGGCCGCGTCAACCTTTTCACGCAGGGTCTCTGCGCCGTTCACTTGCAGTTCTTCGCTCATCTCAATCTCCGGATCGGACTTTGTCGATCACGCGCTCGGCCAATTCCTGGATCGGTTCCCGGAGGAACCAGCCAAACAGTGCAGCGACGGTTACGCCGATCACCACCTTGTTCTCGTCGGCAACTGCACGAGCGCTATCGAGCATTTCAACGGCTTCCCCCACCGCACGTTCCTTGACGCGCCCCGGAGAAAGCTCCAGCTTGGCTATTTCCAGATCGCCCTTGACCACGGCCAGCGCTTCATCCCGAAGTACCCTTGCGGCAGCCAACTCTGGTGGGGCGGTCATGGCTTCCCTCCTGCGCTGAGCGCCGCCTTGGCAGCGCGGATGCGCTTGGTCGCTCGCGCCAGGCATATGACAGCCAAGAGAGCGAGTGCACCGCCGACAATGGCAAGAGCTCCCCAAACGCCCACGTAGTGGGCAAGAGCAAGCAACAGCCCGACGACGATTGCCAGCAGGGTGAAGAAGCCGAATGCCAACCCAAGCAGCAGAAAGATGATGATCGCCTTTGCTTCGCCCAGGCCATATGACGCCTGAGCCTTCCTGTACGCGATTTCGGCTTCAACGAGTGTTTGCCCGTCATCGATCAGGGCTTTGATGGCTGCACCGATCCCTGCCTCAGACGGGGAGGGATCAGGCGTCCAGGTTGAATTGTGCTCGCTCATCGGACCAATGCCGCCGCGTTCAGCGCGGTCAGTCGTCCGATCCGCCCGACAGCAATCGCGCGATGGCAAAGCCGGCCACCGCGGCAACACCGATTGCCACGCCCGGGCTCTTGCGCACGAATTCCTTCACGTCTTCGCCAAGCTCTCCAAGGTCCTTGGCTTCGAGCTTTGCCGCGGTCTCCTGGATCGAACGCGCTGCGCTGCGAGCATAGTCGCCGTACTGAACACCCAGCTTTTCGTCGATCGTGGTCGCAGTGTCGGAGATGGTCTTGCCCAACGCGCCGAGTGCGTCGCTGGCCCGGGCTTTGCCTTCTACGGCAAGGGCAGCGCCCTTTTCCTTTGCCTGCCCCGCGTAAACCTTGGCTTCGTCGACCCAGTCTGCGGTCGTGCCGCTGACCTTGGCCTTGTAGGCAGCACCCTTTTCCATCGCCTCACCCTTGAGAGCTTCGGCGCCAGCCTTTGCCTCCTCGATAGCCTTGGTAAAGCGGCCCTTTGCAGTATCTGCAGCGCTTTCGTTGGTGTCGGCTACAGTGGCGACCACATTCTCTGCCGCCTTCGAAGCGCGCTTCTTGGGGGTGTCAGCGGGGGTCATTGTGGTGTCGGCCATGTTTGTTTCCCTTCGGCAGTTCGCACGGGTGCTAGACCCTCGATATGGGCGGTCTTGTCCATCTTGCTAGACCCTTGCAGCGGAATGCAAGAGCCTTGGCGCACAAGACCGGCCCGGATAGGCATGTTGCACTGCAAACGCGGCTTGCTTGCCACGGTTCCAGCCGATAGGAGCCGCGGCAACCTTGGCGCTCAATTCTCGCCGAACTGCAGGGAGCAGATAATGACCGCGATCATCGACATCCATGCGCGTGAAATTCTCGACAGCCGTGGCAATCCCACCGTTGAAGTCGACGTCCTTCTGGAAGACGGAAGCTTTGGCCGCGCTGCTGTTCCCTCAGGTGCATCAACAGGCGCCCACGAAGCAGTTGAACTGCGCGATGGCGACAAGGCCCGCTATCTGGGCAAGGGTGTGACCAAGGCCGTCACTGCGGTCAACTCCGACATCGCGGAATGCATCCTCGGCATGGACGCTGAAGATCAGCGGGACATCGATCTCGCCATGATCGAGCTCGATGGGACTGAAAACAAGGGCCGCCTGGGCGCGAACGCGATCCTCGGCACCAGCCTCGCAGTTGCCAAGGCTGCGGCGGACGCCCGCGGACTGCCGCTTTACAGCTACGTCGGGGGCGTGGCTGCTCATGTTCTCCCGGTGCCGATGATGAACATCATCAACGGCGGTGAGCACGCCGACAACCCTATCGATTTCCAGGAATTCATGATCATGCCCGTCGGCGCGCCGTCGCTGGCCGAAGCCGCGCGTTGGGGGGCGGAAGTGTTCCACACCCTCAAGAAGGGTCTTCACGAAAAGGGCCTCGCAACGGCGGTCGGAGACGAGGGCGGGTTCGCTCCGAACCTTGCCAGCACGCGCGACGCACTCGACTTCGTGATGGCGTCCATCGAGAAGGCGGGCTTCAAGCCCGGTGAAGACATGATGCTCGCGCTCGATTGCGCCGCAACGGAATTCTTCAAGAACGGCAAGTACGAAATCAGCGGAGAAGGCCTTTCGCTCTCGCCCGATGCCATGGCTGACTATCTCGCCGCGCTCTGCGACGCCTATCCGATCATCTCGATCGAAGACGGTATGAGCGAAGACGATTTCGAAGGCTGGGCAGCACTGACTGCGAAGGTTGGCAAGCGCGTGCAGCTTGTGGGAGACGATCTCTTCGTGACCAATCCCAAGCGTCTCGAGATGGGCATCGGCAAGGGCTTGGCAAACTCGCTGCTGGTCAAGGTGAATCAGATCGGCTCGCTCACCGAGACGCTCGAGGCCGTGTCGATCGCGCAGCGCAATGGCTACACCGCAGTCATGTCGCACCGTTCGGGCGAAACCGAAGATGCGACCATCGCTGACTTGGCGGTTGCCACCAATTGCGGCCAGATCAAGACCGGCTCTCTCGCCCGCTCCGATCGTCTCGCCAAGTACAACCAGCTCATCCGCATTGAAGAAGAGCTTGGCGTAGCGGCCCGTTACGCCGGCAAGGCTGCCTTCGGTCGGCTTGGTGCCTGATCTTCGTAATACCTGAATTTGCGTGAGGAGGGGCAGCCTCAATTTGAAGGCGGTCCCTCTCACACGCAGTTTAATGCGCTATTCTCAGTGAGCGCTTCACGATGTCCTCTTCGCTCTGCAGATCACCGGCGATATTCGAAAAGTAGGCCACCATTTTTTCGTAGCCATCGCTCGACAGCCGGACGAACACACGGCGGGCGTCGGTCGCATCGGCTTCACGGACGATCAGGCCCTTGTCTTCAAGCACTGTCAACCATCGCAATGCGGTGGTGGCTGGCACCGCCGCCCCGATGCATGCGCTGGTAACCGGCAGTCGCTTGCGTTCTTTCGCGGCGATAAAAAGGTCCAGCAGGATGTCCCAGGCTGGCTCTCCAAATAGGGTCGCGTCTGCGAAAATGTCCGACCGCCGGCGCCTGTCGCGATAGGCGGTTCTGGCGACTTCGGCCCAGACGTGGCTATCCTTCGGGATGGTGATGGCTTCCCTGTCGATCTGCAGTTCACCTTCGTTCAATTCCATTTCATGGGCCATCGCGAGCAATTCATTGGCGACTGAAATGAGTCGCCTGGCCCGTGACCTCATCTGTTCCCTGCCCATCCCATCACCCCTGCTGTGCGCCCCAAAGCGCTTCACGGGACCAGTCCGCCATCAGCCTTGTTAGCTTCGCGAAATTGGCAGGAGTGCGTGGCGCAGCCATTCGGCGTTCCACTTAGGGCTGGCTCGTAGTCCTTCGGGCATGGCCAAGAAGATATCCGCAAATTTCAATCATATGATGCAATGATGACGTGTTGTATTCATCCGTAGTCGAACCAGAATGGAGCAGGTTCATTGCTGACCAGGCGACAGTCTACGTTTGGGTGAGATCAGGTAGCGCCAAACTCCCCAGGCATTTATGAGCAGCAATGCGCCGTTCTGTATTACGAGCGAACCTGAATTGCTCCTCAACCCCGACACGATCCACGTGATTGCCACCGCCATGAACAGGACGAATCCCCACCCCGTCCAACGACGCCCCAGGTCTGCCGCTACGAGACTCGCCGCGACAATTGTACCCAGGGCTGCAAACCATTCGAGTGGGCCATCCACATCGCTGTCCTTTCTACATGTGTCGTTCTGCCAAAACTGCGGACGACGGACCGTTCCCTCGCATTGATTTAATCGGTCATTTGAATCGCCCTTCCAAAGTATGGCAGTCTCTGTCAGCCTGCGTTCGGGAGAACGAGATGGCTGATTTTCCGACGCGCGCTGACGAGGTCGACGTCGCATGGCTTGAAGTGCAACTTGCCGAGGCCGGTGTGCTGGGTGACGCGCGGATTGCTGAAATCGAATGGCAGGCAATCGGTACGGGGCAGGTGGGCGATACCGCACGGTTCACTTTGCGATACGCCGACAATGCACCTAGGGCACCAGCAAGTGTCGCTGCAAAGTTCCCCTCAAGCGATGCTACCAGTCGCCAGACCGCGGCCCTGTTCTCGCTCTATTCACGTGAAGTCATGTTCTACCGGGAAGTGGCATCTCTGACACAGATGCGGGTACCGCAGGTCTATGCTGCCATGCTCGACGACAACGGTTGCGATTTCGTGCTGCTGTTCGAAGATCTTGGTCCCTGCAGTGCCGGAAACCAACTGGCGGGATGTACCTTGCCTCAGGCGCAAGCAGCCATGCGCCAGGCTGCAGCCCTGCATGCGCCCACGATGGACCATCCCGTGCTCGACGCTGCATGGCTGCAGCCCGACCCGCAAGCGAGCCAGATGTTGCGGGACCTGTACCCGCAAGCCCAGGCAATCTTTCGGGATCGCTATGCCGATGCCCTGGAGCCTAATCTCATGGGGGTCTGCGAGGCGTTGAACGAGAATCTCGACCTGTGGTTCGATCGGAAACATTCACGCCGGTCCTTCCTCCACGGAGATTTTCGGCTCGACAACATGCTCTTCGGGATCATGGGAGGTCAGCAGCCCATTGCCTTGGTGGATTGGCAGACGGCGGCGGCAGGATGCGGCTTGACCGACGTCGGGTACTTCCTTGGCTGCGGCATCGGCTCGGAATTGCGCCGCCCGAACGAACGGGCGTTGCTCGACATCTACTGCGCTGAAATGACCCGTCTGGGCGCGCCACTTACTCTAGACGATGTCTGGGACGACTATCGCATTGGAGCGCTCCATGGTGTGTCTACCGCCGTTTTCAGTGCCGCTTTCGTGGTGCGCACGGACCGTGGTGATGCCAATTTCCTGTCGATGGCTCGCGGTGCCTGCGAACTTGCGCTTGAACATGACAGTCTCGGGGCGCTGAAGCGCCGGATGGAGCTTGCCTGATGTTGACCAAGGGAGACGACTATCCGCTGCACCAGACCCCGGAACCGATTGCCTATGCCGGTACGGACCGTAACTTCTACGATCGATACTTCTTTAATGGCTATGCACCCGACGGCTCCGGGTTCTTTGCGGTTGCACTCGGCATCTACCCGCATCTGAACGTCGCTGATGCCCATTTCTCCTGCATTCGAGAGGGAGTTCAGTACAACCTCCATGCCTCCCGCGAACTGAACATGGAGCGGTTCGATCTGGTGGTCGGGCCCATCAGCATTGAGATTATCGAACCCCTGAACGTCCTTCGGGTACGAGTGCGCGGGGAAGGGCTGGCGGCGGACCTCACTTTCACCGGCCGCGCTTTTCCGATTGAAGAGCCACGGTTCATCCATCGTATCGGCCCGCGGACCTTCATGGATTACACCCGCCTGACGCAGAACGGCCGCTACACAGGGTGGATCGAAGTCGATGGCGAAAGAATTGATCTGGCCACCGGAACTTGCGGCACTCGTGACCGCAGTTGGGGTGTGCGTCCCGTCGGCGCGTCCGATGCGCAGCCTCACGGGCATGGCGTGGTCTCATCCTTCTTCTGGCAATGGACGCCAGTGAATCTGCCCAAACGCAGCCTGTTTTTCCACATCAACGCTGATCGCCATGGTGCGCCGTGGAACACTCGCGCCGTGATCGCACCAGACGGTGGCGGAACGGAATCGTTCTTCGAAACCCCCGCCGCAGCCATGGTCTCCCCGATGCAGCCGGGCACACGGTGGCCCGCTGGCGGGACGCTGACCATCCAGCGGCCCGAAGGTTCGTTGGCGTTGACGTTTGAACCCCTCGTGAGATTTCAGATGAGGGGGCTTGGCTACACCAGTCCCAAGTGGGGGCATGGCCTTTATCATGGGCCGCTCGCCGTCGAGCGCGAGGACTTCGTCCTGGCTGACCTCGACCCGATGGCTCCAACGCTCGACAATCTCCACGTCCAGATCATCTCTCGCGTGTCCACCAGCGATGGCGAAACCGGCATCGGTGGTTTCGAGCAGCTTGTTATCGGCCCATATGGCCCGTGGGGCCTTACTGAATACTTCGATGCCGGTGCGTAGCCCCGCAAAGGCTGTCGGTGTGATCGCTATGGTCGCGATCGGCCTCGTTGTCGGTGCTGCATCGGCGATCATTGCACTGAAGCACGTCGGCATGGGTGGCGAGGAGTGCAGCGGTTGGAGCGGCAGCCGCGTAACCGGATCTGCCGAGGCGGGGCCCTTGCTGCGTGCCAGAGTGGCGCTGACAGGACTGCTGGCGCTCAACCGCAGCCAGGCAATCTATTTCACACGCAAGGTCGATGATCTTGGCGAACCTTTGCGAGAGGACTGCCATTACCGGCTGGTGGGCGGGCCGTTGCCGGGGAAGTGGTGGTCAATCACCGCATACGCCTCTGACGACTACCTTCCGCAGAACAAGGACGACGCGCTTTCTGTCGACGCCTCGGAAGTCACGCCGGACCAGCGTGGCATCTGGGAGGCGGAAGTCGGCCCGTCGGCCAATCCGGCCATGCCGTGGCTGTCAACCAGGCAAGCGGGCGAGTTCGACCTGACGCTGCGAATCTACAATCCTGCTTCGCAAGCACAGCGGGATTTTGCTTCGATCGCATTCCCGAAGGTCGAGCGCATTTCGTGCGGAGAAAGCAGGTGAGGGGCAGGGTGCTATATGGCGTCGCCTTCATCGCGGCAGTGGCTGTCGGTCACGTGGCAACGATGTTGGCAGCGCCTCAAGTCATAATGCACATCGCGATGCGGAGGCTCTCCGGCGACGGAGAAAGCGTAAACGTCTTCCGCTTCGCAGATCGCACGACCGCAGCTTCCCGGCAGATCGTTCGTCCGTCGCCAGACCTTGCCTACGCCAGTTGCGTCTATGACTTGTCTGCCGGCCCGATACTTGTCGACGTCCCGCCCAGCCCGAATAAGGGCTACGTATCGGTATCAGTCTTCGCGGCGAATACAGACAACGTGGCGGTGATGGATTCACTGCGCAGCCCGGACGGCATCCGCTTTATCCTTCAAAAGGAAGGTGGGCTGGTTCACCCCGGCGAACTGCCGGTCATCTACACGCCAACTGAGCGAGGCATCATTCTCGATCGTAGGCTGGCGCCTACCCAGAAGGAATTTGATCTGGCAGACAAGGCGCGCCGCGACGATCGCTGCGCGCCGGTCGGCTGATCGGTCAGGCCCAGCGTTCGCGAAGTGCAAGCAGGGCGAGTGCAGCTTTCGCTGCTTCGCCACCCTTGTCCTTCTGCGCAGGATCGGCGCGCACGATGGCCTGGGCTTCGTTCTCGACGGTGAGGATACCGTTGCCGATAGCTACGCCATCCATTGTAAGTGCCATGATGCCGCGTGCGCTTTCCCCGGCAACGATCTCGAAGTGATAGGTTTCGCCCCGAATGACCACGCCGATGGCGACGTAGCCGTCGAAATCGCCTGACTCATCTGCGAGGGCAATGGCGCCGGGAATCTCGAGGGCGCCGGGTACAGTGAGCACTTCCACCTTGTGGCCTGCTTCTTTTAGTACGGCCGTGGCGCCGGCGATCAGCATGTCGTTGAGGTGGTCGTAAAACCTGGCTTCGACGATCAGAAACTTGGCCATGGGAACTTGATCCTTCAGTGATTGCACATCCGCAGGGCGCGTTTTCGCCCGCCTTAGTGCGAGCTTGGCCGGAAGGCCATGGGCGACATGGTTGGGCCGGTGATTCTTGCACCCGATTCGCTTGGGTGACGGGAAATAGCGATCTAATTCAGCATATGCACACTACAATGTCGCATCACGCATAGATTTCCCCATTGAGATGTCATGCATTTTCATGCAAACCTTGCCAGAATGGTCTCTTCTGCAACGGCATTCCCCTACGGAAACCCGCACTTTTAATTATCCGGTTGACAAAGAATTGCTGAAGTTATGTCCTGTCTCCAGGTCACCCGCGGTTAATGACGGGGGCCGCTGGAGAGAGAGGTCTGACTATGAGGGGCAAGCTTTCCCTGCTTGCGGGCGTGTGCGCCGCAGCCGTCGCTACACCGGTTTTCGCCCAGAGTGCGCCGCAATCCGCCGATGAAGGCATTGGTTTGCAGGAAATCATCGTTACTGCGCAACGCCAGGCCCAGTCACTGCAAGATGTGCCGATCGCGGTCTCGGCATTCTCGGCTGAGAACCTGACGAAACAGCAGATCCAGAACTCGACTGACCTGCAGCTTTCGCTGCCAAACGTGACATTCACGAAGACGAACTTCACGTCCTCCAGCTTTACCATCCGCGGTATCGGTGACTTGTGCGTTGGCGTCTCCTGCGACGCCGCGACTGGCATCCATCTCAATGACATGCCGATGGTTTCCAGCCGACTTTTCGAAACCGAATTCTTCGATCTCGAGCGTATCGAGGTGCTTCGCGGGCCCCAGGGGACGCTGTTCGGGCGAAATGCGACATCGGGCGTGGTCAACATCATTACAGCGAAGCCCGACCTGTCAGGCTTCGGTGCTGCAGGCGAGGCTGACTACGGAAAATATAACTCTGTCCGGCTGAAAGGTATGGTTAACGTCCCACTGGGCGAGACGCTGGGCGTCCGCGTGGCGGGCATGTATAATCGTCGTGACGGCTATACCTACAACATCGGCACAAACAGCCGTATCGACGGTCGCGACATGTACGCATTCCGTGGTTCGCTCCGCTGGGAGCCAAGCCCCGATACAACCATCGATCTTTCGGCATACTATTTCCGCGAAAACGACAATCGCAGCCGCATCCAGAAGCAGCTTTGTCATCGTGATCCGACCGGGGTTCTGGGGTGCTTGCCCGACAAGCTTGCAAACGAGACGACAAACGCAGACTCGACCCTCGCCTCGCTGCTCTCTTCGCGGGAATTCCTTGGCATTGCCGTTTCACCAGCGTTTGCTGCGCTTGGCCTCGGCAGCATCTACAGCAACGACGGTGACGCCAATACCGGTGTGGTTAACCCGGCAGACGTCCGTACTGTCGACATCGATTACCTGCCGACCTATTTCGCGCAGGAAGAAGTCTACCAGGGCAAGCTGCAGCAAAGCCTTGGCACCGGCCTGACGCTGAACGTCACGGCAGGGTTCTCGCGAAATGCGGTCCGCAGCCGTTCTGACTACAACCTCGCCACGCAGCGCAGCCTGGTCGGCAACCCGGGTCTGGCTGCTCTAGCTGCATTCGCACAAAGCCCGACGCTGGGCTTTGCCTTCGCACCGATTGCAGCAAGGCTGATCCCCAACGGTCCCACCGGAAAGATTTGTCAGTCCGACATCGATCCAAACAATGTCGGCGTCTATGGTGCGGGCAACAAGGCAGTCTGCGCCAACACGTCGCTTGATTTCGACGAGTCCGGACAGGAATACAAGCAGTACGCTGCCGAGGCGCACATTGACTCCGATTTTGACGGGATGTTCAACTTCCTGATCGGCGCAAATTACCTGCGTGGCATCACGACGAACAACAATTACTACGTCAATTCATTCGGTCTCGATTATGCGGCGGGCCTTCTCGGCGCGGCGGCAGCAGCAACTGGTGCATTCGGTCCCCAAGCTGGTCGCCCGTGAAAAACTCTGAAGCCTTTGGGAATGCGTGGGTTTTAGCGGATTTG
>NZ_LSIA01000200.1:0-8011 GCF_001556015.1 Novosphingobium sp. CCH12-A3
AGGTGCACGTACGGTTCGGGGAGGGGAAGCGCTTATGCGCTTCCTACTCCACTCCACACCTGGGCAGGGTTCGTCTACGTGGCCTTCGTGATCGATGCCTATGCTCGGCGCATCGTGGGCTGGAAGGTCAGCACGTCGGCTACCGCCGGCTTCGTGCTGGATGCTCTGGAACAGGCGATCCATGCGCGCAGGCCCGGTCCTGATGACCGGCTGATCCACCATAGCGACAGGGGCGTTCAATACCTTGCCATGAACTACACCCAGCGCCTGGCAGAGGCCAACCTCGTGCCGTCGGTCGGCAGCGTCGGCGACAGTTATGACAACGCCTTGGCCGAGACGATCAATGGTCTCTACAAGGCCGAGGTCATCTGGCGACAGCGATCATGGCCCAGCGCGTCAGCAGTGGAAATGGCAACCCTGCGCTGGGTCGACTGGTTCAATCACCATCGCCTGTTTGGACCCATCGGGCACATCCCGCCGGCCGAAGCCGAGGCCAACTACTATGCAGCCAACGAGACCCTCGGTATGGTCGCATGACCCAATTGAAACTGCCTCCGGAAAACCCGGGGCGGTTCAAAACGCTGGATCTGATGCGCTTTCGCTCGAAGGACTACGTTCACCCGATCAGTTACAATGATATCGCAGTAGTGTTACTGAATCCCCCCTGACAATCGACGGCCGTCGTTTTCCAAGTTGTTACGGGGAAACCATCGAGAGCAATGACGCTCGCTATGGACCGCAGGGCTTCATTTCAGCGAAGAAAGCTGCATTTTCCATCGCTCAAAATGATGGAGCGCCGGTCGCAATCCGTGCGCCAATGGTCCCAACTCATGGACCTGGTAGGACTCAGGTGGCGGCAAGATTGTACGAGAGACCAGACATACGGCTTCCAGTTCCCTTAGACGCGTCGTAAGCACATTGGCACTAACCTTGGGGATCTCCCGGCGAAGCGACGTGAAGCGTCATTCCCTACTACTGAGCGCGACAAGGATTTGCAGCACCCAACGGCCTGTAAGAGTTTGAAATATGACATCGGCTGTCGCAGGGCTTATTGCTTTATCGGGCGCGCGTTCTGACTCGATACACATCAAATTACTCTCACATTGTTCGGGCAAGTCCCGCAGGAATTCGTCAGCGCCTTCGCACGAGGCTGAGTAGCGACAGAACCTACCGCCCTAGAAACAGCAAGATTTCTCGATTTTCCGTGGCGTTAGCGCTTTGGAGCGTCGAGCTCGCTGACGCCTCGGACTGGTTTGTCGGCCGCGCTTACCTGCAGACTGACTGGTCCCGCCGGAGCCCGCTTGAACCGCGGAATGAACGCGGGGACGCGGCGCATATAATCGCGGTAGCTTTCACCAAATTCCGCAAGCGCAGTCTTTTCTTCGGTCCACGCCAGCCTGAAATACATCACCACGAGCACCGGGAACATGGCGAGCGTCAGCAGAGTCGGCCATTGCAGCAGGAAGCCAAGCATGACGAGGATGAACCCGACATATTGCGGGTGGCGTACCTTGGCATAGATTCCTGTGGTCGCCAGCTTGTGAGCGCGTTGGGCAGCGTGAAGTGGCGCCCAGCCGGCCGAGATCAGCCAGAAGCCCGCGCCGATCAACACAAAGCTGGCAATGTGGAACGGCCCGAAATGCGGGTTGACGCGCCAACCGAACATCATCTCAAGCAGGTGGCCGGCGTCGTGGCTCCACCAGTCGATGCCAGGGAAATGCGATTGCAGCCATCCTGAGAGCACGAAGATCGTCAGCGGGAAACCATACATCTCGGCAAAGAGGGCGATGATGAACGCGCTGAACGCTCCGAAACTGCGCCAGTCGCGCTTGGTCGCCGGCTTGAAGAAGCTGAATGCGAACAGGACGAACACGGCCGCGTTGACCAGAGCGAGGCCCCACAGGCCATAGCCGTAATCGGTATGCGTCATCGCGACTCCCCCTCGGCACGCTCATTGGAATTGGCCGGCAGGCCGGTCGGGAGCTGATTGGGCTCGTGGCCATGTTGATGGCCGCCATGACCATGGTGCATGAACAGGTGCATGAGCGGACAGGCGAGAAGGATCAGATAGGGCAGCACGCCGAAAAAGTGCGCAGTGTGCTCGGTGATTAGGAAGAAGCCCGCTACCAGCAGGAACCCGATCAGGACGATCGTCCCGCGTTTGCGCATTCGATGGTCATGATCGTCCATATGCCACTCTCTTCTAGCCGATGCGCCGCCAGGTTAGGCCTAAGTCCCGGCAGCAAGGTATAAGTAGAGACCGAAGTTCGAAAGAGGCGGCCAGCGGTGGGCGTCGAGATGCGTCGATTGGACCCGTCCACCGTTATCAGCGCGGCACCGGCACTGAGGCTAAACAGGCTTGCTGCGGCTTTTGCGTATAGGCTCGAGGTACGAGCCCACCAATGCTGCGCTCACGAATATAAACGTGAGAGGCAGGCAAGGATTCATGCACAAGAGGAAACAGAAGCATCGCCCCCGCAGCCATTTCGGCACGGCTATCCTCGAACAAGAAGCGCGTATCGATCTCGCGGAGCGCTCAGCAGACGGCCTCGGCATCGCCTTTCTCGGCGCATCGGAGACCGTAACGGGCTCTCGGTACCTAGTGGATGATGGCGAGACGCAGGTGGTCATCGATTCCGGCCTGTTCCAGGGTCCGAAGGATCTGCGCCGCCTCAATTGGGCGCCGATTCCGCCCGAGGTTGCCGATGTCGACCTGGTGCTGCTCACCCATGCGCATCTCGATCATTCCGGCGCGCTGCCCCGGATGGCACGATTCGGGTGGGGAGGAACCGTTCTCAGTACACGGGCCACCGAAGCTCTGTGCGAGCTTCTACTGCCGGACAGCGGTCATCTTCAGGAGAAGGACGCGGAGTTCGCCAACCGTCACGGTTTTTCGAAGCACCAACCGGCACTGCCGCTCTACACTCAGGCCGACGCGCGCTTGGCGCTGCAACTGTTCCGAACGATCGAGTTCGGGGCATGGCACGTGATCGCGGATGGCATCAAGGCACGCTATCATCGCGCCGGACATATCCTCGGGGCCGCGTCGATCGAGATCAACTGGAAAGGTCGCACGATCCTCTTCTCCGGCGACATCGGGCGTTACGGCGACGCGGTCATGAAGGATCCCGAGCCGCCCGCGCGCGCCGACTATGTCCTCGTGGAGTCCACCTATGGCGATCGCCGCCACGAGCAGATCGACCCGACAAGAGCGCTGGGGGACCATATCGAGCGGTGCGTCAGGCGCGGCGGCACGGTCGTGATCCCGGCTTTCGCCGTGGGACGCGCGCAGTCGCTCCTCTATCACCTTTCACGTCTGCGTGCCGACGGCCGTCTGCGGGACATCCCTATCTATCTCGACAGCCCCATGGCGATCAACGCGAGCGGGCTGATGTGCGACTTCATGGGGGAGCACCGGCTGAGTCGCGCGGAGTGCGAGGCGGCCTGCGGAGTCGCGCACTATGTGCGCGAAGTCGAGGAGTCAAAGGAGCTGACCGCGAATCCCGCCCCCAAGGTCATCATCTCGGCAAGCGGCATGGCGACTGGTGGCCGTGTCCTGCATCATCTCAAGCGCTTCGCACCGGACGGAAAGAATCTCGTCCTCTTTTCGGGCTTCCAGGCGGCGGGGACGCGCGGCGCGGCGATGATCAGCGGTGCCCGGACGATCAAGATCCACGGCGAGTATATTCCGGTCGAGGCCGAGGTCGCAAACCTTACCATGCTGTCTGCGCACGCCGACAGCGATGAGCTCATGCGATGGCTCGGCTCGCTGCACGAGGCGCCAAAACATGTGTTCGTCACCCACGGAGAGCCCACCGGCGCACATGTGCTGGCGAAGCGCATCTCGGAAGAACTGAGCTGGTCCTCCAGCGTCCCGGCGCTGGGAAGCTGGGGCATGCTGGCGTGAGCGCCCCCGCAATCGAAGAAACCGATGCGGAGCCCATCGCGACGACGCTACGGGCGCGACGCCTCGGCCTTACCGCAGCCGGCAACGATCCGATTGCAGTCATGCGTCACGACTGCCCGGTCTGTCGATCCGAAGGGCTCGCGTCCCGCGCTCAAATCAGACTCCGCGCCGGCGGCCATGAAGTGGTGGTCTCCCTGCTGCACAGTTCGGCCGATATTCCGGCACCCGGCGAGATTGGCCTGTCCGAGGCGGCTTGGCACCGGCTCGGCGTCAGTGACGGCGACCTGGTGGAGATCGCGCATTCCCAGCCGCTTGCCTCGCTCAGTGACGTGCGGCGTCGTATCTACGGGAACCGACTCGGCCAAGCGGCCTTCTCGGCGATCATCACTGACATTGCCGAGCGCCGGTACAGCGATGTCCATCTCTCGGCCTTCGTGACGGCCTGTTCGGCGGTCCCGCTTGATCAGGATGAAACCGTCGGGCTCACGAGGGCCATGGTCGATGTCGGAGAGCGGCTGAGCTGGGCCGGTGCCGTCATCGTCGACAAGCACAGCGTCGGCGGATTGCCGGGCAATCGCACGACGCCGATCATCGTATCGATCATGGCCGCTGAAGGCCTGATCATGCCCAAGACGTCCTCACGCGCGATCACCTCGCCGGCCGGCACTGCCGACACGATGGAAGTGCTGGCGCCCGTCGACCTCGACGTGCCCGCGATCCGCCGGGTGGTCGAGCGCGAGGGTGGATGTATCGCCTGGGGCGGCGCCGTAAAGCTCAGCCCGGCCGACGATGTGATCATCGGGGTCGAACGGGTGCTCGACATCGACGCGGTCGGACAGATGGTGGCCTCGGTACTTTCCAAGAAAATTGCCGCCGGCGCGACCCATCTCGTGATCGACATCCCGGTCGGCCCGACCGCCAAGGTGCGCAGCGCCGAGGCAGCCGAAACGCTCTCGACGGCGCTGACCTCGGTCGCCGAGGCCTTTGGCCTGCGCACCCGCGTGATGTGCG
Organism: Novosphingobium sp. CCH12-A3; assembly: GCF_001556015.1. Taxonomy (NCBI): domain Bacteria; kingdom Pseudomonadati; phylum Pseudomonadota; class Alphaproteobacteria; order Sphingomonadales; family Sphingomonadaceae; genus Novosphingobium; species Novosphingobium sp. CCH12-A3. The sequence continues at coordinate 4,919 of NZ_LSIA01000200.1, forward strand.
GCCCGGGCGTCGAGCCGATTGGCCGTGGCATCGGCCCGGCGCTCGAAGCCCAGGAGATACTGGCCGTGCTCCAGGGCGAACCCGGCGCAGAGGATCTCGCGCACCGGGCATGCGAACTCGCCGGAGGCCTCCTCGAGCTGGCGGGAGCGACACCGACCGGCGGAGGATTCGCGCGCGCGCTGGAAAGCCTCGAAAGCGGCCGGGCCTGGGCGAAATTTCAACGCATCTGCGAAGCCCAGGGCGGCATGCGAGAACCGCCGGTTGCCAAGTTTCAGCAGGATATGATCGCACCTTATAGCGGCAGGATCGTCAGCATCGACAATCGCAAGCTCGCAATCGTCGCCAAGCTCGCCGGCGCGCCCACAGCCAAAGCCGCCGGGGTCGCGCTGCACAGCCGCCTGCACCAGACGGTGGAGGCAGGCGCCCCACTATGCACCATCCATGCCGAGAGTCCCGGTGAGCTTGACTATGCCGCGGCATTCGCGGTGAGTGACGGGGCGATCTTCGGGATTACCGCTGAATGAACCGGCCGATCGTCTTCGCGCTTCCCGGCAGCGAGGCGCTGCTGCAGGCCCTGTGCACTGCCCTCGACGCGGAGCCGGGAGCACTGGAACATCGCCAGTTTCCTGACGGGGAGACTTATCTCAGGATCGAAAGCGATGTCGCCGATCGGCACGTTGTCCTTCTGTCGAGCCTCGATCGTCCGGACGCGAAGCTGCTACCGCTTCTGTTCGCCGCTGACACGCTTCGCGAGCTTGGTGCCCTCAAGCTTGGTCTCGTCGCCCCTTATCTCGCCTATATGCGCCAGGACGTGCGCTTCCATCCCGGCGAGGCGGTCACGTCGCGAACCTTTGCCGCCCTCCTGTCTCGCCATCTCGACTGGATGGTGACGGTCGATCCGCATCTCCACCGCTACCATGCGCTGGCAGAGATCTATCGAATTCCGACCCAGGTCGTTCATGCGGCCCCGCTCCTGGCAGCATGGATCAAACGGAACGTCGCCCGGCCGCTGATCATCGGCCCCGACATGGAAAGCGAGCAATGGGTCGCGCAGGTCGCGGCCGACGCCGATGCGCCGTTCCTCGTCTGCGAGAAAGTGCGGTCCGGCGACCGTGAGGTGACGATTTCGATCCCCAACGCCTCGGCATTTCTCGATCGCCAGGCAGTGCTGGTCGACGATATCGCCTCGTCAGGGCGAACGCTCGCGGTCGCGGCACGCCAGCTCGCCAGCATGGGTTTCGCACCACCCGATTGTGTGGTGGTTCATCCCCTCTTCGCGGGCGACGCGGCGCAGGTTCTGGGCGGGTATGTGGGGCGCATCGTCAGCACGAACACAATCGTTCACACCTCCAACGACATCGACATGATGCCGGTGATCGCGGAGGCTGTCCGCAACGCCCCGTAAGCAGGACTGCGGGGCACGCAGGCGCCCCTCCCTAAAATAGCTTCTGAACCTGCCGACAGCATGTCGTCCACGCTTTGGCTCGCCAGATGCCGGCGTGATCGCCGAGTTCGTGAGGCACAAAATCCCCCTTGACCTTGGACTATGGTCCAACCCGCACAAGGCGCGCGCGAAGCGGCGGCGTGACCGACGCTGCAGCATGGTAGGTTTGAATTGCCAGGGGGACCATGGCAGAAAAGCGCGTCGTTCATATCGTCGATGACGAGGAGACAATCAGGAAAGCGGTGGCGTTCACGTTACGAACAGCGGGTTTCATCATTGAGACTTATGCATCGGGACCGGAATTTCTGAAGATTGCGGGTGAAGCCGAGATCGGCTGTGTCATTCTCGACATGCATATGCCGGATATGGACGGTCTCGAGGTTCAGGCAGTTCTGACACAGAGAAACATCGACATGCCGATCGTCGTGCTGACCGGAAATGGCGACGTCGCGCTGGCGGTCCAGGCGATGAAGGCAGGCGCCGTCGATTTTCTCGCCAAGCCGATCGAAAGGGCCGTACTGCTCACTGCAGTCGACCGAGCATTCGCGCGCATCGACCGGGCAGAGAGCCGTGCCCTCGAAGAAGCTGAAGCGAGGATGCAGATAGATCTTCTGACGCCGCGTGAACGGGACGTCCTAGAAGGTCTCGCTCAGGGGCACCCAAACAAGACCATCGCCTACGACCTCGGCATCTCTTCCCGAACGGTCGAAGTCCATCGTGCGAGCCTTATGGCCAAACTCGGCGCCCATACGCTTTCCGAGACCTTGAGGATCGCCTTTTCGGCGGGAATGGGAAAGCGGTCGTAAGCCTGCAGACACAACTCTGTCACTGCGCATCTTTTGGCTTCGCCGACCCGGAGCAGAGCGAGGCGTTGGCGGAATAATACATCGGCATCCATCGAACCCGTGACGAAGGCATGGCGACGCAGGCTCCGGCGGCTCGGGCGCGGGCTCGCCCCATCCAAACGGCCAGATGGCCTTCGATCACTATTCCGAAATAACGTGAAACTCTTCCAGCAACTGGGCGATCTCTGTGCCTTCGAGCTTCTTCATCAGCAGCTTGCGCAGGAAGGACGGGCCGGGAATGTCGATCCCCTTGCCATCCCTGAGCGGCCCGATCGCAGCCAGGAGCGTGCGAATATCATAGGTTGAGCTAAACACTTCAGGCACGCCGCGTTCGACCTGCATGAGCGTGTAGACGGCCTCCATCGGCGTGCGCACCGAATATTCCGTCGTGAAGATACAATCATGCTGCTTCGACTCGGCAAACTGGCCGATGAAGGCGAAATTGACCGCGCCCTGAGGCACCACCTCCGGCCGGTCGCCGGCCTGGCGCGGCATGAAGAAGGCGGTGATGTAGGGCATCATCACCGGCACGGTCTTTGCTCCCGTCGCCGCGAGCCCGGGGATATCCGCGACCGGCACGCCGAGGTGATAGAGCCATTCCTGCGTGATTTCCTCGCCCGTGCAGTCCTGCATCGGCTTCTTCACATAGTCACCCGGCCGGTCGACGAACAAGGCATAGAACCAGGCGACGATCTGGTCCTTCGGCTGCTTCTTGAAGTGGGGTTGCCGGCTGACCGTCCAGCTCAGTAGTCGCCCGTGAAAAACTCTGAAGCCTTTGGGAATGCGTGGGTTTTAGCGGATTTG
>NZ_LSIA01000201.1:0-9138 GCF_001556015.1 Novosphingobium sp. CCH12-A3
ACCGGATTTGTTCGCCCTTAGCGTGCAGATACGTCACTTTCGTGTAGTCACCCCTACTTCGACCGGTCGGTGTTTACGACGATGTTCTCGCTGATGTTTGCATCCTATTCGCTCGGAGCCACCGGAGGGCCAATCGTCTTTGCCGCACTAGCGAGCAGGACCGGCAACTACGATCTGGCCCTAACCATGTGCTGGTCGTCGATCGCGGTGCTGATGATCGCCATCCTCTTTCTGCCTCGCTACAACTCCGCGCAACGGGCAGTGTGAGCCTACCGCGCCGGCAGGACGGATCGGCAAGGGCGCGCGCACCCCACATTCGCGGGGACAGGAGCCCTGCCCCCGCGAAGCGCGCAACACCCCACGGCAGTCGTCAGATTCGGAATTCGGAGAACGTTTCCGGTGCGAACATGTCCTCGACCGTCAACTGCCGGGGCGAAAGACCCTGCTCATGGTGGTAGCGCGTGAACGTCTCTATGACGTGCCGATTGCGATCGATGCCGTAGGGCCACCATTCCTTGCCCATGGTTGCGATCGTGTCCTCGACCGCAGCGATCTGCCAGGGCAGCATTGTCTTGAGTGACGCCGAGACCATCAGTTGTTCGTAGACAAGCTTCTGGGCCTCGACAAACGCCTTGTACAGCGCTTGGGCGACCCAGCGGTTCTTCTCGTAGACATCGCGGCGGATCGCGACGACATGCATGATCGGGAATATTCCTGTCTTGGCGAAATAGGCCTTCTCGACCGAGACGAAGTCAGGAAACAGGCGCCGGACTTTTTCGGGTTCGGAATAGAAGGTCGAAGGCGCGCGAGGCGCATAGACCGCGTCAAGCTCGCCATCGGCGATCATTCGCGAAATGGTCTGCTCAGGTCCGATCGGAATGACCTTGAACTTCTCGGGGAGATTGATCTTGAGCTTTTCCTCTCGGCCCGGTTCCTCTTCCCCGCCGAAGAAATAGGTCACCGAGGACGGATCGACGCCGTATTCATCCTGCAGGATACCGCGGATCCACACCGGCGCGGTAAGCTGATACTCCGGCACGCCGATCCGCTTGCCGACAAGATCCGAAGGCTTTTCGATCCCGCTTTTCGCCGAAACGAAGATGCCCGCATGCCGGAAGAAGCGCGAAGGGAACACCGGGATGGCGATGAAACCCGGATCCTCGCGGCCCAGCGTGACGCAATAGGACGACATCGACATTTCGGCCACATCGAACTCGCGGTTGCGGATCATGCGGAAGAACGTCTCTTCGACATCCAGAACTTGGAAATTGAGATCGATCCCGTCGGGCCGAACCTGGCCGGTCTGGAGTGCTTCGGTCCGGTCATATCCCCAGCAGGCGAAAGATAGATTGAGACGGCTCATTGGATGGTGTTTCCTTATGACTCTTGAATGATGGTCTGGGGCTTGACGTCGGCCGCGATGCGGCTGGATTCCAGCAGTGCGGCGCAGCAGGCCATGGTTTCGAGACCCCACCAGCCATCGTGGACTGGTGGCCTCGCGCCGAGAATCGAGGCGGCGAAGTCCTCGATCACATTTGCTCGGGAAAGCGTCGGCGGGGCGATCGGAATGGTTTCGCGCCGTTCATCACCGAAGACCTCGATCGCGGTCGGCAGTAGCTTGAGGTCGGCCCGCTCACAGCTCACGAGGACGAATCCAAAATGTTCGTGGTGGGGCGCGCCGGCCGGATCGCCCGCCGAGGCCGATCCAAACGTCCGGGCCAGCTTCGCATCGATCTCGTCCTGCTGCGAAAGCTGGTTCAGAGCTTTCCGGGCCTCTCCATAGCGCGCGGGATCCTTCGGACGGCCCAGCTCCGAAATCCAGCCGAGCAGCTCGTCGCTGTCATAGTGGGCATAGCCGCTGTACGTGAGCGTGGCCGCGGCGCCGGATGCAAACGTCATCAGCGCTGAGTATGCCCCTTCGCTCGGCCGCGATGCATCCCAGTTGGCCGCGACCGCGCGAACCGATTCCACCGGCTGGCGCACGATGCGCCGCACCACATCGATCTGGTGCGCCGCCTGACTGTAGACCACGCCGCCGCCGCGCTCGCTGTCCAGTTCCTCGGGCCGTCGCGGACGATACATGAAATCGGTGTAGTTGAAGGCGTTGACCAGACGCACCTTGCCATAGCGCCCCGATGCCACGAGTTCCGCCGCTACGCGGACCGGCTCGTCGAAGGCGTGGCTCGGGCCGACCATGAGTACCTTGCCCGCTTTCTCCGCCGCCCTCGCCATCGCCGCGCAATCGCCGACCGAAGTCGCCATCGGCTTCTCGACCAGCACATGCTTGCCCGCCTCGAGCGCGGCAATGGCCTGAGCGGCGTGCAACTCGTGCGGTGTGGCGATGTAGAGGGCATCCACGCTAGAATCTGCCAGCAACGCCTCATACGTGCGGTGCCCCGTCGCTTCAAACTGCGACTCGAACCGGACGAGGGCCTCATCGCGCAGGTCGTGGGCCGCGCTCAGCTGCACCGCAGGATGGGCACGAAGGGCAGGCAAGGTCAACATGAAACCTCGTCCGAGACCCACGATTCCGAGGCGTATGTGTTTCAACGCTAACCTTTCGCACAATTGGGGAACTGAAATGGGCGGCCCCGCTTGAATTCCCGATAGTTCTATATAGAAGCATATGCAAGCTACTCAGAGTGCGGACATGCACCGCCGGCAAGCCAAATTTGACCGGCGGCGGCGAAGCCAATCTCCATGCATGCAATGAAACAAGGGAAACACGATGCGCAGAGTATTCGAAACGAAGCAACCGGAGGATCGGGCCAATGTCCAAGCCTGAAACGGTTGCCGGACTTGGTCGCCAGGAACTCGCGAGCTTCGTGTCTGCCGTGCTTGCCGAGGATCTGGGCACCGGCGGCGACGTTACCACCAATCTGACGATTGGAGATGGCCTTCGCCTCAGCGCAGTCATCGCTACCCGACAGGATATCGTGGTGGCGGGCCTGGAGCTGGGAGTCGCATTTTTCCGCCAGCTGGATCCTGGCATCAAGATCGAACTTCTGAAGAGCGACGGCGAACGCGCCGCACGGGGAGACGTGTTGATGCGCCTGGAGGGCAATGGTCGCGCCATGCTTTCGGCCGAACGATCGGCGCTCAACAGCCTGCAGCACCTGTCAGGCATAGCCACGCTCACCCACGAATATGCGGACAAGATCGCCGGAACCGGATGCACCTTGCTCGACACCCGCAAGACGATTCCCGGCCTCAGGGTCATCGAGAAATATGCAGCCCGCATGGGCGGTGCCACCAATCACCGCATGCGGCTCGATGATGGAGTCCTGATCAAGGACAATCATATCGCGCTGTGCGGTGGTGTCGAACGGGCAGTTGGCCTCGCCAAGGCATCCGAACTCGAAATCCAGGTCGAGGTCGACCTGCTGGAGCAGATCGAACCTGCACTGGCGGCGGGGGCGGGGCGGCTGCTGTGCGACAACATGTCTGCCGCGATGCTGCGCGAAGCCGTGAAGATCGTCGGCGGCAGGGTTCCGATCGAAGCTTCCGGCGGCGTCAGGCTCGACACCATCCGGGACATCGCGGAGACCGGCGTGGACTTCGTCTCGGTCGGGCGGATCACGCAGAGCGCCCCCGCCGCCGACATCGGGCTGGACTACAGCCCGGCCTGATCGATCCCGGAGAGGATCGACCCACCCCATAGAAAAGTCATTAGGGAGAAACACAATGACACCTGAACAGAATGACCTGCTTTGCCGCGTGGAAGGCAATGCCCCGATGGGCCGCCTGATGCGCCAGCATTGGCTTCCGGCCTGCATGATCGAGGAAGTCGCCGAACCCGACGGCACTCCACTGCGCGTTCGCTTGCTCGGCGAAAACATGGTGGTGTTCCGGGACAGCGAAGGCAGGATCGGCGCACTCGACATGTCCTCCGAGCCCGCCGACGCCAAGCTGCGCGAGACGATGAAGACCAAGGCCTATCCGGTTCGTGAAGCGGGGGGATTTGTCTGGGTCTGGATGGGTGATACCGACAATGTGCTGCCTTTCGATCCGCCCAACTGGACTGCCGCTCCGGCAGACAAGATCAGCATCGTGAAGATGCATGGAGCCTGCAACTGGGCTCAGATACTTGAAGGATCGATCGATTCTGCGCACAGTTCGAGCCTGCATTCCACCAACATGCCCACGGCAACCGAAGTGAGCGGATCGACCGCGACCGACAGCGCCTGGCTGCGCCCATCGGCCGACAAGGCGCCACGTATCGAGGTTCAGAAGACCCCGTTCGGCTTCCGTTATGTTGCGATCCGCAAGCCGATCGTCGAACCCGACAAGCAGGACTATGTGCGCATGACCCTGTTTGTCGCCCCTTTCACGGTCCACATTCCATCGAACGACCAATACCACCTGAGCCAGATGCTTGTGCCGGTCGATGACGAGAACACCATGTTCTACTGGATTGCCTGGCACCCCGAGAAAGGGATTTCGCAGGATGCCTGGCGGAAGTTCTGCGGTGCCGAACTCGGCCAGGATGTCGAGCCGGTCACGTTCAAGAAGATCCGTAACGCCGAAAACAATTACCTGCAGGATCGCGCCGCGATGAAAGCCGGGGACTTCACCGGCATCTACGGCATCCCGGCGCAGGACATGGCCATGTGGGAATCGATGGGACCGATCGCGGACCGCAGCGAGGATCGCCTCGGATCGAGCGACAAGGCTATCTTCACGTTCCGGACGCTGATGTATCGTGCGGCCCAAGCCGTGGAACGCGGCGAGCCCGCGATCGGGACAGGGGAGTCGCGCATTCCCCATGCCAAGCTGATGTCCTTTGAGGGCATGGTGCCCAAGGGCGACGACTGGCGCCTTCTCAATGTCTCCGATGAGGAACGCCGACTTTCGAGCGCGGCGGAGGACAAGGGAGATCTTGTCGAAGATCTGGCCGGCTGAGGCGCGGCAAAGTGGTCACGCCCCACTTCGCTTGCGCGTAGAAAATTGATAGTGCGGCCGTGTTCGACATTTTTTTCGTACACGGTCACGCACCCGGTGCGGCCGTCATCTTGAGATCTGGGAGAATCCGCGTTGCCGATCCCGCGACCGCAAACGCTCCAGCCCGAAGAGAGTCTTGGCTACCAGGTCCGGCGCTGTCACCGCAGGTTTGACAGGTTGCTCAATTCGGTCTTGGCGCGCGAGGGGCTGAAGGCAGGGTATTGGTATTATCTGCGAGCCTTGTGGTTAGAGGACGGTCTGACTCAAAAACAACTCAGCGATCGGACAAATGTCGCTGAAAACACAACCGTTGTAATGATCAACGGCATGGTTGCGGATGGTCTGGTCGAGCGCAGGCAACAGCTTGGCGACCGGCGCAAACAGAACATCGTGCTGACAGAGCCCGGTCGCGAGCTGGAAACCAGGCTGATGCATCATGCCACCAGCATCAATGGCTTGGCGTCAGCCGATATTCCGGCAGATGAAGTGGCAATCTGCCTATCGGTACTCGCAAGAGTTTCGAGAAACCTGGCTGCCGAACTCCGATTGCGGACCGAAGCAGTCGCTTGCGACGATTGATGAGATGAGCAGTCTGATGCGGTGGACAGCCAAATAGTCGGTGGAAGGCTCAGTATTCTTTGGTCGTTCGGAGTCAAGCCAGACCTTACCATGTAGGAATGACAACGAGCGCGAACCAAGCCGAATTTCGTCTGGCAATGCGGCGGCTAGCCGCAACTGTGACCGTCCTGACGCTGGAGCTTGAAGGTCAACCATTCGGAATGGTTGCAACCGCGGTTTGCTCGCTGGCGCTTGAACCGCCAAGCATTCTGGCGTGCATCAACAAGTCCGCTTTCCTGCATGATGAGTTTGCCGGATGCACAAGGTTCGGGCTGAACATATTAGAGCGGTTTCCACTCATTCCGGTTCATACCCGCACGAGCTGAAGTAGTTTGCGCATTCGGCGGGTTGGAAGATGTCGACGAGCCTGCCGATCAGCCCCCACAGCCCGCTGACGGTTCGTTCGCCCGCCTTGCGCAGCATGGCTTTCAGGCGAGAGAATGCTTTTTCTATAGGATTGAAGTCGGGGCTGTAGGGCGGGAGGAAGCGCAGGGTTGCTCCCGCCGCTTCGATCCGTTCTTTCACGGCGGCCCGCTTGTGGCTTGAAAGGTTGTCCATGATGACGACGTCGCCGGGCCGCAACTCTGGCACCAAAACCTGCGCCACATAGGCTTCGAACCAGTCGCCGTTGATCGGACCATCGAGCACCATCGGCGCGACCATGCCGGTCATTCGCAGGCCGGCCACCAGCGTGGTGGTCTTGCGATGACCATGCGGGTAGCCCATCCGCAGCCGCTCACCCTTGGCGCAACGGCCGTGGCTGCGGGTCATGTTGGTGGCGGTCCAGGTCTCGTCGATGAAAACGAGGCGTTCGGGTTCGAGGTCGATCTGTCCGTCGAACCAGCGCTGGCGTTGCCTCAGGACGTCGGGACGATCTTGCTCGATCGCGTGCCCGGTCTTTTTTTGCGCGTGATCCCGTGACGGACGAAAAAGCGATGCACGGTGCCGATCCCAACCAAGGTGCCGCGCTCGATCAGCCGCGCCTGAACCTCGACCAGGGTCATGTCGCCCTGCTCGGCGATCAGTTCCCGAATGAAGTCACCGTGCGCTTCGATCCTGCCCGAATGACGGTCGCCACCTGTGAGCGGACGGAATTGACTGCAACGAGCCGATTTTGAAGCGCCCCAAGGACCGACAAAATTACCTGCAGTGGCCACGGCTACATTTCCGTTCGGCTTCACTTGTCACCTTCTCACCTTCCCCAGCATAGCCGCTGCGGCATTCGAGGCAGGGGCGAGCTTGCGTCCATAGCGCAGCGCGGTCGATGTCGATGTCCAGCGCAGCGCCTGGGCAACAGGGCCTGCATCGGCCCCGCTGGCAAATAGATCCTGTGTCAGCCCGACCCTCAACGAATGCGTACTGAGCGCAGCTATAGCGCGATCGAGCTTCTTGCCCATCAGCGTCACCAGACCCGCATCGGCTGCGGCGCGGGCGCGGCGCTTGATAATATGCCGCACAGCAGTGGGCGTGAGCGCTGCCGACCCGATCGCATAGGTGACTCCGGGATCGCGTGCTTGCACGGCGGCCATTCGCTCCCGGTCCACCTTCGCATTAGGCGCAAGATCGGCCATGGTCAGCGCCCGGCGCGCGAGAACTACTTTGCGTCGCCGCACGGCGATCCGGCAAAACAGCGGGCCTGCGCTAATTGCGCTCACATCGCGCCATAACGCAATCCGCCGCATGGTGTCTGGCGAGACCCAGACATAGCTCCCCTCCCCCAGCTGGTCGGTTTTGGATCGCTCGATATGAAGCAGGCCCGAGCCATCGTCCTGAAGCTGGACACTTTCGCAAGTAGCCGCGACCAGCTCGGACACCCTGAGCCCGGCATCATAGCCAAGCGACAGCAACGCCGCATCGCGCAAGCCCGGCGGATCGCCGCCACAGGCATCGAGCAGCGCGGTGAGAGTCAAGCCTTTGGCTGGCTCGCGGCCGATCTCGGCGCCGAACCGCAAGGGGCCCGCCTGGCGCTGCGCCACGCCCTGTCGCTTGCGCATGCCGCGCAAGGCATCGCGCACCAGCGGTGCCGCAGTCGCCGATGGCAGATCGAGGATACGGTGCACCGCGCCCAGCGAGGCAACTTTGCGCGAAATCGTTGCAGGACTTTGCCGCCTGGCCTCGAGATGGCCGATGTACCCGGTCAAGCGCTCGGGCGAAGCCGGGAGTCCTGGCCGAGGATGATCGAGGCAAAACCCGCTGTAGCATTCAAGATCGGCAGCCAAAGCGCGCAGTGTCGCGCTGCTGCGTGCGGCGAGCGCGGTGGTGAAGTTAAGCTCGGCGACCTGGGTCCCCTCCCCCAGCAAGGATCCGAGGACCGCGACAAGGCGTTCTTTGTGCGTCGGCTTCGTTGACCGGCGGCGTTGCGGCAGAATGCCTTCGCCCGAGGCGAGCACCGTGACAATTTCGGCGCTCGCCGCTGGAACAATAGCGGTGGGGAGTGTTTTGACTTTCCTTGGCGACGCTGCGCGGCTCATTTCCCGGGAATAGCCGCGCAAATTGGCAATGTCACTACCGATAAGATACCATTAGCGATAGTGTGGTGATTTCAAGGCGCAGGTACTTGTAAAGCTATTTCGTATTAGCTATACTATATTCTTAGAGAATTGATTTTCCACCATTTTTGGAAAGCGAAGCCGCACTGCCCTACCTCGGCACCCTCGTGGCCGAAGCCCTGCTCGCGCTTGGCCGCCTGGACGGCGGCCTGAGAGGAAGCGCCCCCGCAACTTTGCGGTTGCTAGCGATCCGGCAACTGCGCAGCCTGCTCATCGCCGCGCTGCGCCAGGTGTGACGCGCCATAATTGACGTCATTGGGCCAACTCGTTGACCAGCAACTGTGACAAAATTCATGGCAACGCGCTGTCTCCGTTTACATGACGCTCGATTGAATTACCTTCCCGGCCATGTCCGCGATCCCTTCCTGGCGTGCCGGCTTCGAGTTGGAAGTCATCCTTGGCGACCTTGGTAAGCCCCGTTTCGAGCGAGAGCTGCGCGATGGAGAGGCAATGGACGAGGCATCGCCGGGCTTCTGCCGAGCCTTCGCATCGAAATTGCGTGAGCGGACAGGTCGGGCGTGGTCCGCCCCTTCTCGGCCACCGCAGCGCCCCGGCTTTTATGTCGTCCCGGAATATGGGCTGGACCCACTCAATTGGCCGGACGACCGCCTAGCGGGCGTGGAACTGCTAACCCCTCCCCTGCCCCTCGACGAGGCCGAGATGGTCCGAACCGAGCTTTCCGAGGCGATCTACGAGATCGACGGCGATTTCAACTTCTTCGCCAGTGACCATACCGCCAGTTGCGGTTGGCACATCAACATCGATGGCGGCGATGGCTACCGGCTCGATCCGGAGCGCTTCATCCTCGGCGTGGATGAACTACTGCTGCTGGCGAACAACGATCGGCTGTTCAGCCGCTACACGGCCTTGCAGCGCCATGCCGTCGGCGTGCCCTTGCTGCGGCATCTGGCGCATGATCCGACCGGCAAATTCCTGCTCGGATCCGCCCTCGGCAACCTGCTCGATGACCGCGCTGGGCGCGACAAGGGATACGCGGCAAACTTCGCCAAGCTGCTCAAGGGCTATGTCG
>NZ_LSIA01000202.1:0-4710 GCF_001556015.1 Novosphingobium sp. CCH12-A3
TTTCTCCTTTGCATTCCAGTCATATGCACCCCGGACCATCCGGGACGAGGCGCACAGTAGGTGAAGTCGGTCTGCCACATCTCGTTCACCCGCGTGGTCTTGGTGTGGAACTGGTCGGCGGCCTTGATCACGACATAGGCTGGGCTGGTGATCAGATCATGGGCCTTCAACAAGCGGTAAACCGTAGCTTCGGACACGAAGTAGCGCTTCTCGTCGGTGAAGCGCACGGCCAGCTCACGCGGCGACAGCTCGCTGTAATCCAGCGCCATCTCGACGATCTGGTCCTGCACTTCGGGCGCGATGCAGTTCCACACCCGGCTCGGTGCCGATGGTCGATCTTCCAGCGCCTCCGGGCCGCCTGCAAGGTAGCGATCATACCATCGGTAGAAGGTCCGGCGGGCAATGCCGAGCTTGTCCAGCGTGCGCTTGGCGGGCAGATGCGACTGCTCGACGATCCGGATGATCTCGAGCTTTTCCGATGCGGGATACCTCATTCGTCGCCCTCCCCATCCGCGATCATGCTTTTTTTGAGCAGACGGTTTTCCAGCGTCAGGTCGGCCACGCATTCCTTCAGGGCGCGGGCCTCGCGGCGCAGGTCCTGGACCTCACCGCTGGTCGCAGCACGGGCGGTGTCGCCGGCCAACCGGCGCTTGCCGGCTTCCATGAACTCCTTCGACCAGGTGTAATACAGACTCTGGGCGATGCCTTCCTTGCGGCACAGTTCGGCGATGCTGTCCTCGCCGCGCAGGCCATCGAGCACGATGCGGATCTTGTCCTCGGCCGAGAAATGCCGCCGGGTCTGCCGCCGAATGTCCTTCAGCACCGCTTCCGCAGGGGCCTTGGCGGGCAATTTTTTCAAGGAGGGTTGGGGCTTCATCTTCGTTCCTTCGTCACTACGACGAAGCCCCAACCCTCCTTAAATCACAACCTCAAATCTGTGCCATTGGTGCTGACGGGGAACAATCTCCTCGATGTGCGGAGGGCTTTGATCGCCGGTGAGGCGATAGAACTTTCGTCCTCTCCCGTCAGAAACGTCAGCTGGGTTCACCTCGACGGCACCGAGGACCATCAGCGACGCTTGCGGGCGGGCGCGGTCGCGGCGGCGCACAACGAAAAGGTTCTGATCATCGCGGATTCGAGAAACCCGACCGGTCAACGCCAATTCGCGAGTCAGATCCATGGCGCCGTAACGGTGGAGAATGTCGACATGCGCGATTTGGTCACCTTTGGCGAAGGCCTCGACCTGGCATCACCCGATATCCTGCAACACGTCGCCAGCTTTGCGACTACTGTTATGACCAACACCGGCGCGAACAACCTTGTGGGTCGCGTCGCGACATTGAAGGCGGGGCGAGAGCGCCGACCGGCGTCACCCGCAGAAGCCGCCGCGGTCAGGCTTGTGGAATCTCCGACCTATGGTGCGATTGCTGACGTCCTTGTCGAAATTGGCCAGGAACAAGGCGTCCGCCCGCACCGGCCGGCTATATTCCGCGGTGCGATGAGGATGCTGAAAAGCTGTGCGGACTGTCCCGACCTCTCGCCGGCCGATGCGGCGGTGCAGGAGCGGGAGCGCTCTCGCCTGATCGGGCGTCCGCTTGCAAAACGAACGGTTGGCAGCACACTGCTTCTCAAGGGTCTCGAAGCGGACACTGCAGTCATTCTCGATCCCGGCGACATGGATCGGCGCCATCTTTACGTTGCCATGACCCGCGGCGCGAAAAAGCTGGTCATCTGCTCGCGAACATCCAGACTCACACCGGTGTAAGTGGGGTGCGATCATAGCGTATCTTTGCCGCCGCACAGCCTCGCTTAACGAGCGTCAGCTATCCCAAGATTGGTAACCAAAAGCCAACGGTCCGTAATCGACCGCGCTGCAGTCGCTGTCCTTGGCCGGTCGGGCAACCGCTAATGTCGGGTATTGGCGAAGAACTTGCTGTTAAGCACTCCGCGAACGAACGACCGGTGAGTCCCAGCCATCGCCATTCGTCATTGTCCGCGCCTACCGAGAGATCCACAGAGAACGCATGAGAGGGGAGTGAGCTTTGCCCTGATTGAGCCATTTGGGCGTCGATGGTCGATGCGCCGGGCTCGCAATCAGGAGTGTGTCCCATGATCAAGTCGATCCCGCTGAACAAGCTCGTTCAATCTCCCCGGAATGTTCGCCGTCACAGCGATCCGGCTGCAGATTCCGAACTCAAAGCCAGCATCGCTGCACACGGACTGCTGCAGAATCTCATCGTCAGATCCGCCGCGAAAGGCAAGTTTGAGGTCGAAGCCGGCGAGCGCCGCCGCCGCGCGATGCTTGCGCTCGCCGACGACAAAATCCTCGCCCGGGATCACGAAGTCACGTGCCTCGTGCTCGAAGACAGCGCCGAAACAGCGGTCGAGACCAGCCTCGCGGAGAACTTCCACCGACTGGCTATGAACCCAGCCGATGAAGCCCAGGCCTTTGCCGCGCTTGTGGCAGGCGGTGCAACAGTCGAAGATGTTGCGCGCCGCTTTGGTCTGACGGTCCGTTTCGTCGAGGGACGTTTGCGTCTTGCTATGCTTGCGCCGGTTGTGTTCGAAGCCCTGGCCTCCGGCCAGATCACTCTCGACATCGCCAAAGCCTTTGGCGCCACCTCGGACCAGGAAATCCAGGCCCGCGTATTTGAACAGGTTTCCTCGGCCTACTATGCTCCCAACCCGGACAGTATCCGGCGCATGGTCCTCTCCGGGACCGTACGGGGCAACGATCCGCGCGCCCGGCTGGTTGGCCGCGACGCCTACATCGCTGCCGGGGGGCGGATCGAGCGCGAACTGTTCGATGACGACGACAGCGAATCCTGGGTCGATGTCGCCTTGCTCGAGAGCCTCGCGGCGGCGAAGATGGAAGAACAGGCGAAAGCCCTCGCCGCCGAGCAGGGTCTTGCCTGGGTCAAGCCGACCCTCGATCCCTATGCCAGCCATGATCTGGTTGAGGGGATGGTCCGGCTTCCTGCCGAACCGGCTCCGCTCACCGAAGCGGAACTGGCGAGGCTCGACGAACTCGATGCCTCCTACGACGAGCATGCGGCGATCCTGGAAGACGAGGATAGCGCCGAGGAAGCCATGGCGGCGGCCGAAGCGGCTATCGAGGCCATCGAACGCGAGTGCCAGGAAATCCGCGCACGCCCGCCAGTCATAGCGGCCGAACTCAAGGCCGAAGCGGGCATGATCCTGGTCCTCTCGCGCGATGGCACGCCGGTTCTCCAACCCGTGTTCTACGGCGAGCGAAAGGCTGAACCTGCCGAAGCCGACAGCGGGATCGAAGTCGTTCCGGCGGAAGATGGGTCGGACAAGCGCCGGACCACCTTGTCCAAGCGCCTGGTGGACGAGCTGGCCATGCAGCGCCGTGATGTCCTGGCACTGCATATTGCCTCTGACCCCGGGCTTGCGCTCGACGTTATGGTCTTCAGTCTGGCGGATGCCGACGCGCACGACTGGCGGGCGCGGGCTGCCACCACGCTGTGCGCGCCTGTTCCGGCAGGGCCGATCATCGGCTTCGAAGCCAAGGATGCTCCGGCGAGCAGCGCGCTTGCCGAGCTCAGGTCCAGTCTCGACGAAAGCTGGCGTGCGGGCACGGACGCAACATCTCGCTTTGACCTGTTTCGCGCGCTGTCCGATGACAGCCGCGCCGCTTGGCTTGGCTATGTCGTAGCCCGGTCGCTCGAGGCGAGCCTCAACATGACGGGCGAGCGTCAGCTGCCGTTCCAGGATCACCTTGGCAGCCTGATCGGCATCGACATGGCGCAGTGGTGGCGACCGACTGCGGCCAATTACTTCGACCGGGTGTCGAAGCAGGTGATCCTCGACGCGCTGACCGATATCGGCGGTCTTGAGCTTTCCTCGCGCTTTGCCTCGGTCAAGAAGGGTGATCTCGCGATGAGCGCCGAGCGTGTCTTCGCCGGCACCTACATCACCGAAGTCGAAGTACGCGAGAAGGCTCTGGCCTGGGTGCCTGAGGTCATGCGCTTCACTTCCGCTGCGCCGGAGGCTGGCGACCCCGAGATCGACGCCACTGAAGTTGACCCGGGTGTCGACGGCGAAATTCATACCCCCCGCGAGCTGGCCGCCTGACCTCCTCCTGACAGGCAAGGCCACTCGCACCTCGAGAAGCGGTCCTTCGGCTTACGCCGGAGGGCCGCTTCCTTTTTGGAAGGAGAGCGGAGGGGGCTCGGGACCCTGTGGCACTGACCGGCGAACCCGTGGCCGACTGTCCAGATGCCTTAATCAGGAGAACCATCATCATGGCCTATCGCAAGGGGCAGAGCGGCGGCTTGTCGCCCGCCACCCGCATTACCCAGGAAATCATTGCTCGTCTGGAAGCTGGCACAAAGCCGTGGATCAAGCCGTGGCGCGGCGTGCCCGTTTCCCGTCCCTTGCGGGCCTGCGGGATTCCCTACCGCGGCATGAATGTGTTCTGGCTGTGGATGGTCGCTGACATGTGCGGCTACGCCTCGCCGTTCTGGATGACCTACAATCAGGCCAAGTCGCTCGGCGCCCAGGTTCGCAAGGGCGAGAAGTCGACCATCGCGATCTTCTACAAGAGCTACACCAAGGAGGTGGAAGCCCCCGATACCGGCGAAAAGACCGACGAAGCCCGCCGGGTGCTGAAGGCCTATCCGGTCTTCAATGGTGCGCCGTAACGGCGGAAATTAAGGAGTGCTATCATGGATAGTTGATCTTGCT
>NZ_LSIA01000203.1:0-3552 GCF_001556015.1 Novosphingobium sp. CCH12-A3
GATGGCGCAGCCGCTCTACATCGCCGCTTTCCCGCGCGAGGACGGCACCATGGCGGTGGCCTGGCAGCGTCCACGCCGCCGTGACAACCGCCTCGGCACCGCCGAATACGGCGAGAGCGACATGTTCCCGGCTGACGATGCCGGCGGCGACCGCAGCGAGGAACAGGCCGGTGACGGCCTGGGCGACAGCACCGCGACCCCGCCCGCCAAGCGCGGCCGGGCGGGTGCCAAGGACGGCGCCGAACACGATGGCGCGCTGCCGCCGCTCGTCGACGCCTGATCGGTAAGTCCAACTCCAACCGGCGGGGACCCCAAGTGGGTCCCCGCCGCCCACGCAAAGGCCGCGAATGAGCCCCCCCGCGCGGCCTGAGGCGGAACGCCGGCACTGCCCCCCGCCCGGAGTTCCGCCTCTTCATTTGCATGGGGATACCCGGAGACCAGACATGCTGACCGACAGTGAACGCTTCGCATTCACCGCCCGGCGCCACCACGCCTTTGCCAGCACCGGTAATGCCTACGATGCGGTCCAGTGCGACGAGGCCATCAATACCGGAGACACGCTGGTCGTGCTCGCCGAAGACGTGATTGGCGTGGCCATGACCTGGCCGTTCGCGGTGACGCAGGCGCACGGGAATCTCCATGCCCTGTCCGCGCCGCGTGCGGGCGAGACACTCGCGGATCTCGCCCGCACGCTCCACGTCAGCGCGGCCGACTTCGAACACGCCGCCGAGATCGCCCGGCGTTTCGGATTTACGCTGGATCCGCAGATCGAGGCGCTGCTCGCCCGCCCCGCAGGCTGAGCAGGCGCGTGTCAGAGCGGCAGGCTGGATTGCTCCGGTGACGGCGCACTGACCGGCGCGTCGACCGCATCGGCAATCACGCGAGCGAGTTCGAGTGCCGCATCCTCGCGCAGGCAGGAGCTTGGCGCCGTGATGCCGACCCGCGCCCAGCCCGGGGCGTCCAGGATCGCATGAGCGACAGCAGACGTATCGATTCGTTCCATGTCCTTAAGAGAACATAAGAAGAACGTATTTGCAAGGTGGCTGGTGCCGCCGCTCGTCCCGATTGACAGGGCAGGGCGGTCCGCCGAGCATCGCCGCATGTGCAACTTGTACCGCATGACCAAGGCCACTGCGGAAATCGCCCGTCTGTTCGGCGCGCGGGGTGGCGCTGGCGCGAACTTCGCGGCCGAAGTCTATCCGGGCTATCCGGGCCTCGTCGTTGCCGACGGCGAGACGCGGGTGATGACCTGGGGCTTCCCGCTGATCCTGAAGGGCAAGAACGGGCAGCCACTCAAGCCCAAGCCCGTCAACAACGCGCGCGAGGACAAGCTCGGCACTTCATTCTGGCGCCCAAGCTTCGAGCGCCGCCGCTGCCTGATCCCGGTGACCGCTTGGGCCGACGCCGAGGGCATCAAGGGCCAGATGACCCGGACCTGGTACTCGCTTGCGGGAGCAGATGTCTTCGCGGTCGCAGGCCTGTGGCGTCCGACCGAGGAGTGGGGCGCGGCCTATTCGATGGTCATGGTCGACGGCTGCCTGCAGATGGCCGACGTACACGACCGCATGCCCGTGGTCCTCGCGCAAGAGAACTGGGAGCAGTGGCTCGCGGGCACGCCCGCCGAAGCCTTCGCGCTCTGCCAGACCTGTCCCGATGAACTCGCCGTCGACCGCACAGCCGAGCGCTGGGGGGCAGGGAGGTCCGCGGCGACGCCAGGCTGAGGGGAGGGGGGCTTCGCCGGTCGGATCAGACCCAAGCGAAAGGACCTAGCCCATGGGCGACCGAGCCCCCGTTCACATCACCATCGGCGGCGCACTGCCGCGCGAACATCTCGAAGCCTTTGCCGCACACGCGGCCCACTATGACCTGCGCACCGATTGGGACGGCGAACCGTTCGATCCTGCCGTTCTACCCGAAGCGATGCCGTTAGAGCTCTATGGTATGGAACTCAACGGTGGGCTGATCGACGAAGTCGATGATTTCTGTATGGAACACGGCCTGCATTTCCATCGTTGGTCAGGAGGCTGCTTGGGAGCCTTCGACCCGGAAATCGTTGTCTTCGACGGTGCCGGTTCTCCGCGAAGCTATTTCGCCAACGAAGAGGGTACCGTTCTCTTCTCGAAATCATGGATCGGCGACTTCTCGCGGCTGCGTGACCTCAAGCGTGCGATGGCCCGAGCCGAAGTGTCGATCCCGCCTTTTATCGTTACCGAAGGTGAGCCCAATGACCGTAGCTGACGGGGCCTTCCTGGCCGCCTCGCGCGAGGCAGTGCTCGCCCGCTTCCCGCTGTCGCGGGTGAGCGAGGCCTTCTTCGACGACATGCTCGGCGTCCTGCCACCTGCGCACATCACCGGCGTGCCGGGCTTCTTCGTCACCGAGGCGGTGAGCGAAGACATCCACGCCCAGTTCGTTGCAGCGGGCGGCCGCTTCTACGGCGGCTATGTTGGGCTCAAGGATCGCGCAGGCCTGATCACCCATGCGCGCATTGCGGCCTTCGATGCCGCCCATCCCGACGCGGTGGAACTCGCCTGGTATCCCGACGCCTGCGAGGAGGCAGCGCGATGAGCCGGCACCGGATCCTCGAACTCGGCGCCGGTCCCGCCGATGAGCCCTGCGCGCAGCTCGGGCAATGCGCGGACTTTGCAGCGGCCAACACCCTCGAACTGCTCGCCTACAAGGCCGCAATCATTGCCATCAACGGCGAGCCGCCGCTGCCGCTCGGCTTTGCCCTTGTCGCCAATGCCCATGATTTCGGGACATATCGGACCTTGTGGCTGGTCTCGGCGGAGCTGCCCTTGCCCGAACACGCACAGGCCTGGCTCGACGACCTTGTGGAACCCGCCACCTGGATCGCGGCGGGATTTCCGCAGCCGGTAACCTACGAGGGCTCGCGCGCCGTCATGCGCCCATTCCGCGACGTGGTTGCTGCCGCGCTCCAGATCACCCGGGCGAACGCCGACGGCAGCTTTTTCCCCGCGCAGAACGCGGTGCTCCACCGCAACCTGCTGGCCGCCTACGGTTCCGGCACGGTCGCTGCCGCCGACAGTGGGCAAGGGGAGGGGGCTGGAGCTGGGCGTTCCTAAAGGGAGTCCAAGTCCATGCCTCGCTTCTATGCCGGGATCGGCGCGCGCGCGACGCCGCCCGAGATCCTCAGTCTGATGACCCGCGCCGCCTTCGCGCTCAACAAGCGCGGCTATGTCCTGCGCTCGGGCCACGCGATCGGCGCCGACAGCGCGTTCGAGCGCGGGGCCGGCCGCGATGCGCAGATCTTCCTGCCGGCGGCGGGTTGGCGCGGTTCGGCAAGCGAGTTCCATCCCGAGACGCTCGGCGCCGAGCTCTGGGGCAGGGCACGCACCATCGCCGCCGCGCACCATCCGGCCTTTGCTGGGCTCTCGGCGTTCGTCCAGGCGCTTCACACGCGCAACGTGTTTCAGGTACTGGGGGCGAGCCTCGATAGCCCCGCGGAATTCGTGCTGTGCTGGACCGCCGACGGCGAGGCCTCGGGCGGCACCGGCCAGGCGCTGCGGATAGCCGCCACTCACGGCGTCCCC
>NZ_LSIA01000204.1:0-44123 GCF_001556015.1 Novosphingobium sp. CCH12-A3
GTGTCGCGGGGACGTGGAAGGACCTGACCGACAACGTCAACCTCATGGCGGACAATCTGACGGGCCAGGTCCGCAACATTGCCGAGGTGACGACGGCCGTCGCCAAGGGAGACCTTTCGAAGAAGATCACCGTCGAGGTGCGTGGCGAGATCCTCGAGCTGAAGAACACGATCAACGTGATGGTGGACCAGCTTAACGGATTTGCGTCCGAAGTGACCCGCGTGGCGCGTGAGGTGGGCACCGAAGGCCGGCTGGGCGGACAGGCGCGGGTGCCCGGCGTCGGCGGAACGTGGAAGGACCTGACCGACAACGTCAATGCCATGGCCGGCAATCTTACCGGCCAGGTGCGCAACATTGCCGAGGTGACGACGGCTGTCGCCAGGGGAGACTTGTCCAAGAAGATCACGGTGGACGTGAAGGGCGAGATCCTCGAACTGAAGAACACCATCAATACGATGGTCGACCAGCTCAACTCCTTCGCCTCCGAAGTGACGCGCGTGGCGCGCGAAGTGGGCACCGAAGGTCGGCTTGGCGGCCAGGCACAGGTCGAGGGTGTGGGCGGAACGTGGAAGGACCTGACCGACAACGTCAACGCCATGGCCGCCAACCTGACCGGGCAGGTGCGCAATATCGCTGAAGTGACTACGGCCGTGGCCCTTGGCGACTTGTCCAAGAAGATCACGGTCGACGTGAAGGGCGAGATTCTCGAACTGAAGAACACCATCAACACGATGGTCGACCAGCTCAACTCCTTCGCCTCGGAAGTGACCCGCGTGGCGCGCGAGGTGGGCACCGAGGGCAAGCTTGGCGGACAGGCCCATGTGCGCGGCGTGGCAGGGACATGGAAGGACCTGACCGACAACGTGAACCTGATGGCCGACAACCTGACCGGCCAGGTTCGCAACATCGCCGACGTGACCACTGCTGTCGCCAAGGGCGACCTGTCCAAGAAGATTACGGTGGACGTGAAGGGTGAGATCCTCGCGCTCAAGAACACCATCAACACGATGGTCGATCAGCTCAACGGCTTTGCTTCGGAAGTGACCCGCGTGGCGCGCGAAGTGGGGACCGAGGGGAAGCTTGGCGGCCAGGCGCAAGTGCCGGGCGTGGGCGGCACCTGGAAAGACCTGACCGACAACGTGAACTTGATGGCCACCAACCTGACCAACCAGGTTCGCGGCATTGCCGACGTCGTTACCGCGGTTGCGCAAGGCAACCTCAAGCGCAAGCTGACCTTCGACGCGAAGGGTGAGATCGCCGCTCTGGCCGAGACGATCAACGGGATGATCGAGACGCTTTCGACGTTCGGCGATCAGGTTACCAACATGGCCCGCGAAGTCGGGGTCGAAGGGCGGCTTGGTGGACAGGCGCGCGTGCCGGGTGCAGCTGGCCTGTGGCGCGACCTGACCGACAACGTGAATGCGATGGCCACGAACCTGACCAATCAGGTGCGCTCGATCGCCGAGGTGGCAACCGCGGTGACCAAGGGCGACCTTACCCGTTCGATCGCGGTCGAGGCTTCGGGCGAGATGGCCGCGCTGAAGGACAACATCAACGAGATGATCCTCAACCTCAAGGATCAGACGCTCAAGAATGCCGAGCAGGACTGGCTGAAGACCAACCTGGCCCGCTTTTCGCGCATGCTGCAGGGTGAAAGGGATCTTGCAACGATTTCGAACCTGATCATGTCCGAACTGGCCCCGCTGGTGAACGCGCAGTACGGCGTTTTTTACGTCACGAGCCGCGACGACGAGGACATCCGGCTCGACCTCGTCGCCAGCTATGGCGCCGAGAACCACGGCGAGCTGCGCCACCGCTTCGGGCTGCGCGAAGGCCTGATCGGCCAGGCGGCGGCGGACAAGCGGCCAATCCGGCTGTCCAAGGTCCCCGGTGACTTCATCCGCATCGGCTCCGGCCTCGGCACGGCAGCACCGGCCAATATCAATATCCTGCCCGCCCTGTTCGAGGATGAGGTGAAGGCGGTTATCGAGCTCGCCTCGTTCGAGGAGTTCAACGAAACCCACCACAGCTTCCTTGCGCAGCTGATGGAAACCGTCGGTATCGTTCTTAACACGATCGCCGCGACCATGCGGACCGAAGGATTGCTCGAGCAGTCGCAGTTGCTGACCCAGGAACTGCAGGCGCGGCAGACCGAACTGACGCGCAAGCAGGAAGAACTCCACGCCACCAACGAGGAACTGCAGGAGAAGGCCCAGCTCCTCGAGAACGAGAAGAGGCAGGTCGAGGCCAAGAACTTCGAGATCGAGATGGCGCGTCGCGCCGTGGAAGAGAAGGCAGAGCAGCTTGCGCTGACTTCGAAGTACAAGTCCGAGTTCCTTGCCAACATGAGCCACGAGCTGCGCACGCCGCTCAACTCGCTGCTGATCCTGTCCAAGCTTCTCGCCGACAACCAGCAGGGCAACCTCAACGAGAAGCAGACCGAGTTTGCCCGGACGATCCACGGCGCGGGGACCGACCTTCTGAACCTGATCAACGACATCCTCGACCTCTCGAAGATCGAATCCGGCACGGTCTCGATCGAGATGAGCGACATGCCGATGGTCGCGCTCAAGCAGCACATGGAGCGCACATTCCGCCAGCTCGCGTCCGAGAAGGGCCTGTCGTTCGATGTCAGGTTTGACGAAACCCTCCCGGAATCGATCCAGACCGACGAACAGCGTCTCCAGCAGATTGTCCTGAACCTGCTGTCGAACGCCTTCAAGTTCACCGCCGCCGGAGGCGTGACACTTTCCGTCCGCAAGGCGCGGGAGGGGTGGAGCCCCAGCCACCCGGTGCTCGGCGAACTCGATGCGGCGCTGGAGATCGCGGTCAGCGATACCGGGATCGGCATTCCCGAGGACAAGCAGAAGCTGATTTTCGAGGCGTTCCAGCAGGCAGACGGAACGACGAGCCGCAAGTATGGCGGGACGGGCCTCGGCCTGTCGATCAGCCGTGAAATCGCACGGCTCCTTGGCGGCGAGCTTCAGGTGCGCTCGGTTCCGGGGCAGGGCTCGACATTCACCCTTTACGTACCGCTAAACGCCGTGGCGACTTCGCAGGCCCTGCTGGCAGCGGCATCGCCAGAGCGCGATCCGGTCGTGAACTATTCTCCGCCGGACGATCGCGAGCAGCTCAACGGCAATCCGTTCGTCCTCATCGTCGAGGATGATCCGACGTTTGCCACGGTCCTGCTGGAACTGGCGCACCATGCCGGCCTGAAGGGCGTCATTTCCTCGGCTGGCTCCGGGACGATCGGATTGGTGCGCAAGCTCCGTCCGAGTGCGATCACGCTGGACCTTGGATTGTCCGACATCGACGGTTTCGTCCTGCTCGACCTGCTGCGACACGAGCCGGACACTTCCGGCATTCCCGTGTTCGTGATTTCCGGAGCGCAGCAGGCGGCGCATGCTCTCAACCTCGGGGCGGCAGGGGTCATAGAGAAACCTGCCAGCCACGACGAACTGGAGGCGCTGTTTTCCCGGATTGCGAACTTGTCCGGGGACGAGCCCAAGCCGGCCGCTGCGCCGGGGCGGGCCAGGAAGCCCAAGCTTGGCGAAATGCAGGCGCTGGGAGGAAGTAAAGTCCTTATCGTCGATGACGATATCCGGAACATCTACTCGCTCACCAGTGTTCTTGAGGCCCATGACGTGCAGGTGGTGCACGCCGAGAGAGGGGCTGAAGGCATCCGACTGCTTGAAACTACCGAGGACATCGATGTCGCGCTGATCGACATCATGATGCCCGAAATGGATGGCTACGTGACCATCCGGAAGATCCGCTCCCTTCCGGCAATCGCAGACATTCCACTTGTGGCGGTGACGGCCAAGGCGATGAAGGGCGACCGCCAGAAGTGCCTTGATGCAGGTGCGTCGGATTACATCTCGAAGCCTGTCGACATCGATCTGCTACTCGCGCTGCTGCGGGTGTGGATCGGACGGAGCCGGGCCAATGCCTCGTCGGTTCAGGCGATGCTCGTGCCGCCTCGCAGCGGCGTGCTGCAATGACCACCGAAGCAACGAAAGAGCGGTCATGCGAGGCAGTTGGCGAGGAACTTGTCCCGTCTGCCCGCATCCTCGTCGTCGATGACGACGAGCGCAACCTGCTCGCGCTGACGCAGGTTCTGGGCGATCTGGGCGAGGTGGTGACGGCAACGTCGGGTCGTGATGCCTTGCGCCATCTGCTGGCCGGCGAGTTCGCCGTGATCCTGCTCGATGTGTTCATGCCTGGGATGGACGGATACGAGGTTGCAGACCTGATCCGGCAACGCAAGCAGACCGCTCGCATCCCGATCATTTTCCTTTCCGCCGTGAACAAGGAGACCGAGCACCTGATTCGGGGGTATGCGATGGGCGCGGTGGACTATGTGTTCAAACCGGTCGATCCTCTTGTCCTGACTTCGAAGGTCAGCGTCTTCGTCGATCTGTTCGAAATGAGGAAGCAGGTCGAGGCGAGAAGTCGCGCGGAGCGGGAGCTGCGCGAAGCGGGGTTCCGATCCGAGCTCGAAAGGCTGCGGATCGAGAACGAGCTGCATTCCGCGCGGGCGCGACAGGCTGCGGTGCTGGAAGCGCTGCCTCTCGCCCTGTTCGAAGCTGTCAGCGATGGCACCGGCACCTTGGTCCGCGAATTTGTGGCAGGCGATCTGGCCAAGCTTGCCGAACGCGAGGCATCTGCCATCGAGACAGGTGACTTGCGGTGGGAGGATCGCATTCATCCTGATGATCGCGGCGCATTGCAGGTGGACCCGTCAAGCGAGGTGTTCTCCGCGGAATATCGCTGGATCAGCGACGAAGGAGGCCACAAGCACTTCATCGAGCGGGCAGTGCGCATCTCCGAGGAAGGCGCTGACGACTCGAGGTGGGCGGGAACCCTGTTCGATGTGACCGATCGCAAGAAACTTGAGGCGCAGCTGCTCCAGGCCGGAAAGATGGATGCCTTGGGGCAGCTGACGGGCGGAGTGGCGCACGATTTCAACAACGTCCTGGCAGCAGTGCTCGGCGGTGCCTCGCTCCTCGAAAAGCGGGCCAGACTGGAAGATCGCGAGCGGCAGGTCCTAGATCAGGTACGCGCGGCGGCAGAGCGGGGCGTGGCCCTGGTGCGCCGGATGATGGCGTTTGCCCGCAAGCAGGACCTCTCGCCTGTCTACCTGCCACCATCGGAAGTCTGCGACGCCGTTATCGGGCTTGTGCAGCAGACGCTGGGCGGAAATGTCGAACTGGTGTGGAACTGCGAGGAAACCGAGCTGGTCCTCTTCGCCGATCGCTCGCAGCTTGAACTGGCGCTGGTGAATCTCATCATCAATGCGCGCGATGCCATGCCGGGAGGCGGCAGGATCGCGGTCTCGATAGCCGTGGTACCTGCGTCGTCGGACATGCCTTCTTTCCCGGCGGCAAGCTATCTTTCCATCGAGGTACGCGATGCAGGGACAGGCATTCCACCGGCAGTCCTCGAACGCATTACCGAACCGTTCTTCACCACCAAGGAAGTCGGCAAGGGCACTGGGCTCGGGCTCTCAATGGTGCTGGGCTTTGTAGAGCAATCCGGCGGCAGGATCGAGATCGACAGCATCGTGGGCGAAGGGACTTCAGTGCGCCTGCTCATGCCCGCCGTCCGGAAGCCGGAGGTCGCCGAACGACTTGTCGAGGTAAGCCGCTCTGCACGGCCTGTCAGCCTTCGTCGGATCCTCGTGGTAGATGACGATCCGACGGTGGGCACGATCATCGCAGAGCAGTTGCGCGAGCTTGGCGCGACCGTACAATGTGCATCGAGCGCCGCAGAAGCGTTCGATCTGCTGCGTTCGCCTGTCGAACCGTTCGATCTGCTCCTGACCGACTACGCCATGCCGGGCGCTAATGGACTTGAGGTCATCGCGCAGGCCCGAGCGCTGCATCCTGACCTCCCGTGCGTGCTGATGACAGGTTACGCCGACGACAGTCTGGGCGCCTCCTCGCCAGATGCCACGCACCTTCTCCGCAAACCGGTTTCGGTGGAGGACCTGGAGGCCCTGTTGAGCGGAGAGGTTGCAGCGTGAGGCCGTCGCAGTTGCGGGCAATAGCAGCATGACTGGGCGGTCATGAAGGATCACGACAATGCCCGAACGCTCGCATTTGCTGCAGCCAATTTTCGCTCGGCGTGGACAGTTGAACTGCTTTGCCTGCTCCAGGCAGAGCCCGAACGAACGTGGCCTTTCGCCGACATCGTGACGGCAATGCGGGCGAGCGAGTTGGTGGTGCAGCAGGGTATCGACGCTCTCGTCGGCGCTGGGCTGGTCGTCTCGGACGCTGCCGGAGCGGTGCGTTACGCTGCCCCTGCCTCTCTTGAAGATACCGTTGAACAGGTGATCCGCCTTTACAAATCGGCACCCGACAAAGTCCGCCGCGCCATCGTACGGGCCAATTCCCCGAGCATGGTCGCGTTTGCCGACGCTTTCCGCCTGAGGGACGAGAAATGAACCAGTGGGCACCACCTCTCGTCTACCTGCTGTGCTTCCTGACTAGTACAGGTTGCGCCGTTCTGCTGCTCCGAAGCTATCTGCGCAGCAACTTGCGCCTGCTGCTGTGGAGCGGGATGTGCTTCACACTGCTCGCTGCAAACAACCTCGTGGTGATCTTCGACATGATTCTGCTGCAGGAGTACGACCTGCGTTTGCTTCGCCTGGTTTTTGCACTCGCCGCCGTTTCGGTGCTCTTGTTCGGGTTCATCTGGGAGCAAGAGGACTGATGGAAACCCTGCTCTCCTTCATGGCCGGCGCCATCACATTCGGCTTCTCAGTGGCGGCGCTGTTCTTCTTTCGGTTTTGGCGCAGCACTGGTGACGGACTGTTCGCAGCATTCGCGGTTGCATTCCTCCTGCTCGGCGCGGGTCAGGCGATGCTGGCGCTCATGGAGGTCGCGGAAGAGGAAAGAAGCTGGCTGTATCTTGTCAGGCTTGCTGCGTTCCTCTGCATCATCTTTGCCGCCCTGTACAAGAACCGACGCCAGAGGTGAGCGGTAAATGTTATCGATTCCGCAAGTGATCAACAAAAGGTAGGAATCCATCCCGTCAAACTGGACCTGGAACGTCAAGGGTTAAGGAGTTGCCGCCTGTTGGGGAGGGGCGTCGATTACAGCCCCGTTCCAGCCTATCCATTACAGCATTAGATCCTGACGGATCAGTAACCCTTGCTGGGACACCCGAACATTCAGAACGCCGTTTGCTACCTCGGGATCGACGTCGACGATGCAATTATTCTGTCAGCGCGAACGGAGAATTGAATGCTGGGCCATCGGGCCTGGGAGGGATCGGAGGTCTGACGCGAGACATTGGAGAAACTAAGTCATGTACTTATGGACTTTGGGACTCCCTTCACCGCTCCAGCGTGACCGCTTTGATCATGTTCGTCGGGCAAGCCAACTTTCCGGCCTTGTCAGATAAAGATATGCGCCAGGGAGACGGGGTGGTCCGGCTATATGGCGTTCTCCCGTGGGACCTTGGGGGGCAGAGCCAACGGTGGCCTGATGGACCCTGCGCTTTCACCGAACGCGGACTTGCTCGCGCAGTGCCACCATGTTCGTGCCGCCCAAGGTGTGCTACGCGGCGACACCGTTATCGAGTTGGGCTGCGACCTCCCTCCCTTCCGGGCCGATCCATGAGAACCATTCGGCGTAAGGATGGCATTCGGCGAAGACGACCGGGTGTCCTGATCCCGGGCGCCCGTTCCACTGCGTTACCGTGACTTCAACGGCGGTTCGACCCGGATTCCATTCGAGGCCAACCCGCACGAGTGGTGCCGCCGGACTTGCTGCTCGACCTGCCTCGGCCATTGCCCAGTCGATCATTCTGCGGTCGCTTTCAGGAAGGAACTGGGTGACCATCGAATGGAATATGACGCGCCGCTCACCCTGCGGCTGCTGCGCGGCAAGTTCGCGGACAAGCCATTCGCCGGCGCGGCCCCGTTCGACCTGTGGGGGATGGACCCGGGCGATCGCGATAGCTGCCCGCAGGCGCTCCGATCGCACTTGCTCGCCAGGCCAGATATAGGCGTGAAGCCGCTCACTGTCGGCGTCACGGCGCACGTCGAGGGGGTTCAGGTCCACGCCCTTTGCGCTGGCCAGATCGATCCGTTCGCCTTTGGGCGACGGGCCGATCCAGCGTGGCGCAATGGATACAGCACTGGCAGGGTCACCCGTGCCATGCGTGCCCAGACGCAGAGAGTAGTGTCGGAGATTGAGGTTCAATCCGGCGCTCGATCCCAGTTCGAGCAGGTGGGTCGGCATAGGCGCGCGCGCGTCCAGCTCCATCAGCACTGCGGCAAGGCCGGCTACGCGTGCCACCTCATTGGTCTGGGTCGGTCCGCTCATCCATTCGAGCAGATCTGCCTCGCAATCGTGGAGCGCCATTGACAGCGTTCTGTCGAGCAACGAGGGTTCGGGCGCCTGGGCAGGCTGCGCTCGGCTGTAGATTGCAGCAAGGCCCGGATATTTGCCTGAGCGCGCCAGAGCGTGAAGTCCGGCATTCAGGCGGAAAATCACGCCAGCGCTGGCCAGGTCGCCCGGCCAGGTGTCAATCGCATGGGCGAGGCTCGGTGCCTGCGGAAGGACCCGGGCCGCGCTCTCGAGGACGGCTGCCACAAACATCTTTCCGAAGTTTCGCGCCTTTTGCGCTTCCACTGCGAGCTGCGCTGCGCCGCGCCCTGTCGCGAAAGCCGAAGCGGCAAATGGTTCGGCAAGGGCAGCGATCGGCAAGGTTTTGTCTTTCATGGTGTCTGACGGCGGGGCAACCACACCCTAGAAGGTCGTCCTCAATTATTCGAATGCCGAGAATTGCGGATTTTCCGTATCCTGCAATAAATATTATGTTAATATGTTATAATTCAGTCGTATCATTACGTAATATTTTGATCGTCGTGACTTAACGACCGGTGATTATTGACCCTCAAGGAAGATAAATCAATTGAGGGATTTTATGCATACCTGGAAGCTTTTTGCTACCACTTTGCTTGGCTGCAGTCTCGCGGCTCCGGCTTTCGCAGAAGACCTGAGCGAGGCCGGCGACACGCCCTCGGTCAAGCGGACCGAAACCGTGTCCGGATCGACAGCAGCCGGAAAGACGTTCAGCACCGGCGTCGCCAAGGGGCGCGATCTTCTCGACACTGCCATCTCGGCCAGCGTGATCGACGAAAGCGACCTGGCCAAGTTCTCGGTCAGCTCCATTTCCGGCATCATGCAGAACATTCCGGGCATCCGGTCGCTGACCTCGGACGTCGATGGCTACTCGTCGATTACCGTCCGCGGTCTACCACTGGCAGCCGATGGTTCGAAGTACCTCCAGCTTCAGGAAGACGGCCTGCCTGTGCTGGAATTCGCTGACATGCAGTTCAACGCCGCGGACCGGTATCTGCGGGCTGACTTCAACATATCCCAGATTCAGTCGATCCGCGGCGGATCAGCCTCCACATTCGCGTCCAACTCGCCTGGCGGGGTCGTGAACCTGATCTCGAAGACGGGCGAAATCGAAAGCGGCAATTTCCAGGTTTCCAGCGGAATCGGTCACGATCTCAAGCGAATTGACTTCGATTATGGCAGTCCTCTGGGCGACAATTGGCGTTTTCACGTCGGCGGCTTCTACCGCGAAGGGGAAGGACCGCGCGATTATGGGTACACCGCCTACCGCGGCGGTCAGATCAAGCTGAACGTGACGCGGAACTTCGCCGGTGGCTACGTTCGCATTTATGGCAAGTACCTCGACGACCGACAGCCGAACTATGGAACGCAACCGGCGCGGATTACCGGGACGGATGAAGCGCCGGTCTTCGCCAGCATCGCTGGAACTCGCCTGGCAGGTGACGGCTATGGCTCGCCGCTTGTCGCGGGTTACCTTGGCACGGACGACCAGAACAATCCCCTGAACCGCAGTCTTGAAAATGGCATGCGTGCGATCGTCAAGGCGATCGGGCTGGAAACGCAATTCGAGATTGCCGACTGGACTGTCAGCAATCGCTTCCGGTTTGCCGACATCAGCGGCGATTTCAATCAGGTTGATTCCATGCTTTCCGCGCCGTCGGCGGTGATATCGACCATCCTGGGCGGCCCGGGCGCCAGCCTGACCTACGCCGCCGGCCCGAATCTCGGGCAGGTCCTCGCGCCCGGTAACCAGATCAACGGCAATGGCCTCGCCAGCATCAATCTGCTGCTGAACATGAACCAGAAGTCGAACGATAACATCACCAACGATCTGCGAGCGTCACGCGTTTTCGCCCTCAATGGCGGCAAGCTGACTGTCAGCGGCGGCATTTACAACGCCATTCAGGACTACAATGTCGACTGGAGCTTCACCAACGCCATTTCCGACGTCGTCGGGAACGGACGGATGGCGCCGCTTGACCTGCGCAATGCCAGCGGGACGCTGCTCAGCCAGAACGGCGTGTTTGCCTACGGCTTCGGCTTCGGACAGCCGCGCGCTTACGGCAATTACAATTTCGACACGAAGTACCGCATCACTGCGCCATATGGCTCGATCAACTTTGCGACCGGCAAGCTCTCGATCGGGGCGAGCTTGCGTTATGATCGTGGCGACGTGAGTGGGAAGGTCATTACCGACGAACTGGTTGCTCCCTTCGATATCAACCGCGATGGCGCCATCGCACCAGTCGAATCGACGGTTGCCGTGCTGCCGCTGACAAGACCGATCCGGGTTGACTACAATTACGGCTACTTGTCGTACTCGACCGGGGTCAATTATCGTATAGCCCAGCCGCTTTCAGTGTTTGCCCGCTACAGCCGCGGCGGACGCGCCAGCGCGGATCGCGTCCTGCGCCCTGGATCGCTGAATGCAACGACTGGCCAGCTTGCCAATGATGCCTTGAAGTACGGAATCGTGAAGCAGGCGGAAGCGGGTGTAAAATATCGCAACGACGGTGTCGGCATCTACGTGACCGGCTTTTGGGCATCAACCGAGGAACGCAATACCCAGTTGGCCGCCGACAAGAACGGCAACGTCATCGTCCTGGACGTGGTGCGCGAGTATTCTGCAAAGGGCATCGAACTCGAGGGTGAATTCAAGCGCGGTCCCTTCGGGCTGGCCATCGGCGGGACCTGGACCAAGGCAAAGATCGTCAAGGATGCTGATTTCCCGGAACTCGTCGGGAACGTCCCACGCTACATTCCGTCACTTTCCTTCAATGCCCGGCCGACCGTCGAGTTTGCGTCCCTGGCTTTTGGAGCTGTGATCAATGCCACCACGAGCAGCTATGCGCAGGATACGAACCAGCTCAAGCTGCCCGGCTACGTCGTCGTCAGCCCGTTTGTGCAGTTCCATCCGGCACAGCAGCTGACGCTTGCGGTCAACGCCTTCAACGTGTTCGACAAGCTGGCTGTCTATTCGGCATCGACCAGCACCATTCCTGCATCGGGGATCGCCAACATCCGGACGCTGAACCCGCGCACGGTCACCGGCTCGATCCGCTACAGCTTCTGATCCTCGGGTGGCTCGTTCGTCCGCGGGCGAGCCACGATCGACACCAAGGCGATAACGCCCGACAAGGAAACCACACTCGTGTTCGACCGCATGAACATTCCGCGCCGCCTCGGCTTCGCTTTCGTCGCGCTGAACGTGACAGCAGCCCTGATGATGGTTGTCTTCGGCATCAGCCTGGCGATGGTGTCGAATGTCAGTGCGCGCAATACCGAAAGCCAGGCAGTCCTGGCCGATACCTTGGCACTGGAGACCGCGCTGCTGCGGCAGAACAGCCAGTTCCGTGGTTTCCTGGTGACCGCCGACGAAAGCTATCTCAAATCGTATCACGAAGGTCGTGTCGATTACGACAAGACATCCGCTGCGCTGGAAGCCCGACTCACAGAGCCGGAGCTTCAGGACCTTGTGCGTCGCTCCCGCACCGAAACACTGAAGTGGCGCGAAAGCTGGGGCGACAGGTATATCGCCGTCGTCAAGGCCGGCCAGCGCGATGCGGCGCAGGAGGCGGTCCGTGCGGCAGGCAAGGCCGTGCTGGTGAGCGATGCCGTTTTGCCACTGCGCGCGGTGAAAGATGCCAAGACCAAAGAGATCACCGAGGAGACGGCGCGGCAGGAAAGCGCGATCATCTTCGCGTGGATAGCGCTGGCAATCGGCGGTGCCACCCTGATTGGTCTTGCCCTCGTGCTGTCGCGGCGCCTTTCGCGGTCTATCGCCGTTCCGCTTTCGGACCTGACCGAAACGATGACGGCGCTTGCCGACGGCCGGAATGACGCGCCCATTCCCGGAACCAGCCGTGCCGACGAGCTGGGGGACATGGCTCGCGCGGTCATGGTCTTCCGCGACGCCGCTCTTGACCGCGCCCGCGCCGTGGCCGACCGCGAGCGAGCCATGGCGCAGATCGGCGAGCGCCTCTCAGCCGTTGCCCAGGCGGACCTTTCGGTGCGCATTGCTGGCGTCCCTCCGGCATTCCAGACAGTGGCGGACGACTTCAACGAAGCGATGGAGCGTCTTTGCCAGGCCATGGGACTGGTGCAGGACAGCATTGTCGCCATCAACCTGACATCTTCCGAGATCCAGCAGGCCACGACCGATCTCGCGACCCGCAGCGAACAGCAGGCGGCGAGCCTGCAGGCATCATCGAGTGCGATGGAGCACCTGACGACCCAGATCGAGGACTATGCCAAGATCGCTGCACAAGTCAGCGGATCGATGGTCGAGGCGCGCGGCGAGGCGGAGAATGGCGGAATTGTCGTCAGCAAGGCGATCGAGGCGATGGATAACGTGGAACGTGCCAGTGCCGAGATTTCCGAAATCACCACAATGATCGACGGGATCGCCTTCCAGACCAACCTGCTCGCGCTCAACGCAGGCGTCGAGGCAGCGCGAGCGGGTGAGGCCGGCAAGGGTTTCGCGGTCGTCGCATCGGAAGTGCGCGCGCTTGCGCAGCGTGCGACAGAAGCCGCCAACGCGATCAAGCAGCGCGTCGAGGCGGTGACGAGCCACGTCAGGTCGGGCGTATCGCTGGTCAACGAGACCGGTTCGGCTCTGGAGACGATCATCAGCCGCGTTGGCGCGGTCACTTCGTCGATCTCGACCATTGCCGAGACGGCGGGCGAGCAGAGCATCGCCTTGCGCAAGATCAACGGTGCGATCGGTGCGATGGATCAGATGACTCAGCAGAACGCGGCGATGGTCGAGGAAACGAACGCCGCGACCAAGAACCTGAGCGAGCAGGCCGGCCAGCTTGCCAACGCCTTTTCCAGCTTCCGCATCGGCGGCGAAGTGCGCCGCCTCCCGACACCCGTCCTGCCACGAGTCCCGACGGTGGCGCCGTCATGCGTCAGGGCGACAACGCCTGCGCCGTCGGTCCCGCTGGCGACAGGCAATCTCGCTATCGACAACGACTGGTCGGAGTTCTGACAAGCGAATTGCAGATGCGCTAAGCGGCACGACCTGCCAAATTGGGGTGGCGCTGGTTCTGCTGGCCCTGATAGACGGCCCGCCAGACGAGTGCGATGGTGTGCCAGGCGAGCAGGCTGGGGGCCAGGATGTTCAGGATCGGCCGGACGAACATGCCAAGGCCGATGCCGTGCTGGACGGTCACGGTGTGCCCGGCAAAGTAGCTGTCCTGGATCATCGACGGTATGGTCGAGAAGACGATCTCACCCGGAAGGGACAGGACATAGGCGATGACGATTGCGGCAGGGCGCAGCCAGCCTTCCCAACGCTCCATCATCACGAACAACAGGATGAGGGAGGGGGTGTAACCGCCGGCTTCCGAAGTGATCAGGGCAAGGCTGACAGCCAGCAGCGTGGCGCGGTGTGCCGGCACCGCCTGTGGGCGGAACCAGATCGCGGCGGCGCCGAGCACCATGCTGGCCTGACCCAGCCGGAGAACGAGTGAAATGATCGGATCACCGGTTTCGACCAGTTGCGAACCGATCAGAGCGGTGATGGGGAAATCGGTGCTGTTCAGCAGTGATTTCATCGGGATGAAGGTCGCCGGATACCAGACATCAAGGACACTTGCGGCATTGAAGCCGCCCGAAAAGGCGGTGATGTTGCGGACGATCTCACCCGGCGTACCGATGCCGAGCATGGCAAAGGAGGCGAGATAGACGGCAACGAAGGCGATTGCGCCGCCTTCGAACCAGCGCCAGCGGCGACGGAGCAGTTGTGCCGCCAGGGCTGCCACCAGATAGACCTTGAGATTGATCGCTACGGCAAGGCTCAGCCATCGCAGGCGGGCCGACTTCAGCAACGGGCCAAAGGCCAGGATCATGCAGGCAAAGGCAAGCAGGATGAGATTGCCGCGCTCCAGTCCATAAAGCAGCGGCATGCCCGCCGTGAGCGCGAAGGACCGTGGCAGTGCGGTGCGCCGGTCCAGCCTGGTGAAAGCGAGCGCGGCCAAGACGATATCCAGAAGATAGAACCCGTGGATCGCGGCAATGCCAAGCCAGTCGCAGGAGCGGACCTCGAGCCCGGCCGTCGTCTGCCCGTAGCAGGATGCAAGGCTGAGGGGGCGCAGGACGACGAACGAAAGCGGCGGGTAGATCGAGGCCCAGCTGTCGTAGATGCCGCGGTCATGCGCCCACCATGCGGTGTTGAACCAGTCCATCCAGGTGTCGGAAGACTCGTAGAAGAACGGCTGCGGCAGATAGCCCCGCGTGACCAGGTGCCACATGTTCCACACGGTCATCGCGGCGATGAGCGCGGCCATCGCCCATTCGAAGCGGAGCCCTGCGCGTCTGGCCATGATCACGAGGCCGAGGGCCGGAAGACCCAGCGTTTGAGGACGATATAGTGCAGGACGACTACCAAGGCGGTGGTTGCCGCCCCTGCGGCATAGGGATCGGCCAGGTAATGGGAGGCCAGGCGCAGTACGAGCAGGTTGACGATATAGTTGCCGAGGTAGGACAGCACGAAGCGGAGTTTGGCAGGGGCGCTCCCGATAAAAACGCCACGCGAATAGGTGACGTAGTTGAACGCAGTGCCAAGGACATAACCGATGGCTTGCGCCAGGTAGCGATCTAGGCCCAGCCAGACCAGGGCGGCATAGATGCCGAAGCCGAAGGCTGTGTTCACGGCTCCGGCAACCAGATAGCGTATAATCTCCAGCATACGCGTGCGGGGCATGTCAGTAGTCTTGCGGGAAATTGTAGCGTTCCCGTTCGTGGACGAGCGGGGCTGCCCGGGTCCTCTCCGAAATTTGGCGAACATGGTCACCCATCAGGCCGAGGAAGCCGGAGATCAGGGAAACCTGCGCCTGCATCACGCTGCCGATCAGCCATCCGGCGATAGGGCGCCCGGTAAAGAAGGCGATGCCTGCGCCAACCAGCATGGCCAAGGCGATCACGATGCCGACCACCCCGAAGTAAAGCGGCACGCGCAGAAGCCGCTTGGAGGAGCCGGTCAACCCCGTCACCGCAAAATCGAGCAAGGTGAAGAAATTGTTCTTCGACGCTCCACGCGCGCGGGGGGGGCGGACGTAGCCGATGGTCTCGAGCGGGAAGCCCGTTTCGACCAACAGTGCGCGATAGAACGGTTCAGGCTCGTTCAGCGCCTTGATCGCATCGACCACGCGGCGGCTGTAGAGACCAAAGCCGGTGGCATTGGGAATGGTCTGGAAATCGCCGAAGTTCTTGGCGAGCCAGTAGGACAGGCCGCGGACAAGGCGCAGCACGGTTCCGGAGTCCTCGGCTTCACGGACGCCCAGCACGATGTCCACGCCTGCCCGCCAGCGCTCCACAAAGTGTGGCAGCAGGGCGGGGGAGTCTTGGAAATCGGCACACATGCCGATGACCGCTCGCCCACGCGCAGCGAAGATGCCGTGCGTCGGGGAGCGCATCTGCCCGAAATTGCGGGTGTTGACGATCAGTCGGATGCGCGGATCGCGCAGGCACATTTCGCGGATGATCGGCACCGTGCGATCGGTGGAGCAATTATCGATGAACAGGATTTCGAAGCTCGCTCCGGTCTTCTCAAGTTCAGCGATCACCGCAGCGGCAATGGCCTGCGCATTGAGTTCCTCGTTGTAGCACGGGATGACGACCGAGATGTCCTCGATCTCGGGGGCTCCTGCCGAGGCAGAGGTGAGTGCCGGTGCAGTGCTGGCGCAGGTCATTGCGCTGCCTTTCGGGGCTCTGCCGGTGGGGGGCGCAGCTTGTAGAATTCCACGGCCAGCCCGAGCAGCAGCAGGAGCAGGCCTATGGCCAGAGCGGGGAAATTGTACTGGCGGTCGGGATCGACATAAGCCGGTTCGAGAATGCGGATGTTCGCGGTAGAGGTCAGGTCCTCGACCGAAGTGCCCTGCAGGAAGCGCTTGTAGTTGTCGTAGAGCGACTGGGCGACATCAAGTTCGCGTCGCAGCCTCAGGCCCTTGGTTGATTCCTGCACGACCTGCCCGACCGAGCCGCGCTGCTGCGGCTGGGGTTCGGCTGCGAGGGCGCGGCGCCGCAGCAGTTCATCCAGCTCCACCCGGGCACGCTGGACAAGGATGTTCTGGTCCGTCGCGAAACGGCGCAGCGCATTGAGTTCGGACTGCTTGGCCTCGATCTGCGCATCGAGCGCCGGGACCTTCTTGGCCACCTCCTGGACGGCGGACTGCGGATCGCCATAGCGGGTGTTGAGGCGGAAAGTGTCGAACTCTGCCTGCGCCCGGTCGAGGCGTTGCGCTGCCTGATCGACCAGTTGTTCCAGAATGCGGCGCTTGTAGGCAGTCTGCTCACGCGAGATCACGCCAAGCTGTTCGCGCACGGCATCGGCATAAGTGGCGACCACTTCGCGCGCGAAATCGCCGTCACGGCGCACCAATTCGATCTCGATGATGCCGCCGCGCATGATGCGGACGTCTACGTTCTTTTCGAGCCAGCGCAGGCCTTGCGTCTCGTTCAGACCAAGGCGCTCGCCCAGCTTGACGCGCTTGGCGACGAGCTGGCGCACATAGACGCTGCGCGCGACCTTCAGGCTGACTTCGATCGCCGTCTGGTTGCCGAAGATGTTGGCACCGGCCCCAAGCTGGCTCAATGTCCCGGACAGGCCGAGCGTGGACGGGTCGCTCGGCGTCAGGCTTACCGCGGCGCGGTAGTTCTGCGGGTAGACCGTGAATACGGCACTGACCGCCAGCGCGACGGCGAGACCGGTGCGGCGGACGCGGTCGTTGCCGATGATGCGGCCGCGCGCGAGGGTGCCGACGAGGCTTTTGCGCGGTGTCATCACTTGATCGCCGCAAGGGCAGCGGCACCGATGCCGGCCTGGAAGATGATCTGGGTAATGTCCTTGATCTTGGCCAGCAGGGTCGACGATTGCGTGCGCACCGGTACGAACAGTACGTCCCCTGGCAACGCGGTGGCGTTCAGAGCGCCTCTCCGTTTTGTTTCCACTGCGCCATTGGCGTGGACCACGAAGATCGCGCCCTTGTCGGCCGAGCGTTGGACGCCGCCAGCCGATTCCAGATAGTCCTTCACCTTGCCGGTGCGTGCCGGCTCGAGCAGGAACGAGGCCGGCCGATAGACCGCGCCGAACACGCCCACCGTATCGACGCGCGGCGGAACGATGATGCGATCGTTGTTTTCCAGCACGACCGTCTCGGGCAAGGCTGTCGCGGTTGGCGCGATGTCCATCACCAGACGCCCGTCGGGCTCTGCCGAGCGCATCCTTTGCAGCAGGGCCCTTGCCGATGCCAATTGCGCTTCACGGTCGGGCTGGCTTTGCGAGGCATAGCCGGTGAGGGCGGCCGCATTGACCATCTGTTCCAGCTGTTCGACCGCAGCCCTGAAGCTTTCGCGCTGTTGTTCGCGTACCGTGGCGCGGCTGAACACCGTTCCGTAGACGAATGCCCGGCTCGTGAAGCCCCCGGCAAGACGAACGACTTCGCCGACCGATGTGCCGGGGGCGACGAAGTAATTGCCGGGGCGCTGGACTTCGCCTTCAAGCCGCACAAGTACGGACTGCTTCTCGATCGGGCGGGCAAGGCTGCCCTTGGCGAGGATCTGCAGCACGTCGCCGCCTTCGGCCGGGGAGAGGGCAAGCTGGGCGCGGGGCAACTCGCGGCTGCCGATGCTATCGCGGTCTGCCAAACGGTAGAGGATGACGCGATCGGGATCTGCAAGCTGGTTCGGGCCACCGGCGTAGGCGAGAAGATCCTCAAGCGTTTCCTGCCCGCGCAGTTCGTAAATCGCTTCCTCGTTGGCGCTGCCGATCACGGCGACTTGCTTGCCCACCGGGGGAACGAACAGCACGTCTTCGTTGCGCAGGATCGGATCGCGCGAGCGATCGCCCTTGCGCAGGATGTCGTAGAGATCAAAATCCTGCACTTCCTGACCATTGCGGTAGAGCTTGACGCTGCGCAGGCTGCCACCCGCGTTGGGGCCACCGGCGGCGATCAGGGCGCCGAGCAGCGTAGACAGCGAGTTTACCGTGTAAACGCCGGGCTGCTGCGCGAAGCCGGTCACGAACACCCGGATGCCGTGCAGCTTCTTGATGCTGACCGACACGTCGTAGCCGCGATATTGGGCGCCAATGGCCTGCGAGACATGCCGCTTGAGATCGCGATAGCGGACCCCGATGAGGCTGACCTCACCGATATTCGGGAGGAAGATGCGCCCGTTCGCGTCCACCGGGAATTCGGCGCTGCCGACGACTGACCCGGTCAGGTTGATCGCGATGACATCGCCCACGCCGATGGGATAATCGGGCGGAATGACGAGAGCCGAGGGCACGGAGTAATCGGTGGCGCTGGGCACCAGAAGGTCTGCGCCGAAGCGGGGGACCTTCCTACCGGCCATGCTCGCGAGGAACTGTTCGAATTCGCTCAGCTTCGGTTCGGGGCGCTTGGCGTCGTTGCTGGAAGAGGCACGGTTTATCTTGTCGGTGCCGGACCCGGACGAGCCTTCGGCGGTGACGTCGCGCTCGCTGCTGCTTCTCGTGGTCTGTGTGATGTCGAGCGGCGTGAACTGGGTCGATGTCGTGGCGCTTTCGCTCTCGTCATCGTCGCGCTGCCCGCTCTGCTGGGAATTCTGTTGCGATTCCTGTTGTGCGAACGCGGGCGCAGCAAGGGCCAGCAGGCTCCCTGCGATTGCGGGAATAATACCCCGCGCGAAAGGCACGGGGCGACCGGGAGGGGGGCTGATGGGCATGACGCTTTCTTTTCTCGATCAGGCTGGAGCCGGAACGCCGGAAGCAAGGGTTTTGGTGTGCGACTGTCCGAGCCAGTCCATCGTTTCTCGGATGCCCTCGATCAGCGGCACGCGGGCAATCCCGTGCGACCTGAGGACGGCGTCGTAGCTGGCGTCATCGCCGTGATAGATGTCGGCATCGGTCGCAATGATCGCCGCGCGGTCAACTCCGCACCCCGGAACCAGGCTGGCGACGAGCCGGGCGATGTCCCCCAGCTCCATCGGCTCTCCACCGCTGTCGAAACATGAGACGCCTTCATCGCGCAGCATCATCGCCAGGACGAGGCTCAGCAATTCGCGCAAGCTGGCATAGGCTCGGACCACCTGACGGGGGCTGCGCACTGCAACGGGCCTGCCGGCCAGCGCATCGAGAATGAAGCTGGCAATGGCATAGGCTTCGGGCTTGTTGATGCGGGGGCCAAGCAAGGCATAGATGCGCACGATGGCGGCCGTGGCCTGGCGTTCGTGTGCCCACGCGGCAAAGCGCTCCTCCTCTTCGAGCTTGAGCTGCCCATATAGTTTGAGCGCACCTTGGGCGCTGCCGGCTACGACTTTTGCGGCGGCACCGGACGAGGCGACGAACAGGCCCGTGGTGCCAATTGCGTCCAGTGCGGCAAGCACTTGCCCGGTGATGGCGCGATTGGCAGCGGCGTAGTCACGTTCGTCCATTGCCACAGCACGATCCTTGGTCAGGAAGGCGGTGTGAAATACCCACGTCGGCGCATGGGGAAGGTCGGTGATGGAAGAAAGCGCAGCTTGCGGCAGAGTGCTGCCATCAGCCAGCGCCAAATCTCTGGCGCTCGATCCGAAAGCGCGGACCCGTTGCCGGAGAACGTCCGGGCCAAGCGCCGCGCTCAACAGGTCGAGCAGGGCAAGGCCGATCCATCCGCCCGCACCGGTGATGACGATGCGATGCCCATCCTTGCGCAGAGCCTCTGCCACGACTGGGTCAAGCATGGGCGCCCGCCAGAATGGTGCCGGCAAGATCTCTGAATCCGTCAAAGCTGCGGTCGGGGTTGGGGATGTAGTCTGCCTTGGCGTAGCCGTGGGTGAGGAACATGAACGGCATGCCGAGGCGGTCGGCGACAGCGTGATCGATCTCGCTGTCGCCAATGAACAGGCAATCGCGCGGCCCCACCTGCAGCGCTTCAAGGACTGCTTCAAGCAGATCGGGTGCAGGTTTCGCCGGAACACCCTGGCGCCCGCCTACAACCGAAGAGAACAGGTGCGCGAGGTCGGTGTCCGCCAGAACCTTGTCGACAAGCTGTTGCGGCTTGTTCGAGCAGATTGCCAACGTGAAGCCTGCCTCGCGCAGGGTGATCAGACCGTCTTCAACATCGGCGAAAAGCGAGCTTCGCTCGGTTCGCTTGGCGGCATAGCGCGCGCGGAATTCCGCTATTTCGTCGTCGGGATCGGCACAGGCGCTACCGAGCAGCGCGGCGACCATGCGAGGGCCGCCCTCGCTCATCCATGGCCGGGCAACCTGCGGATCGACGACGAGATTGCTGCCACGGTCACGCAGCATTTCATCGAGGATCTCGACGCATATGGCGCAGCTATCGACGAGCGTGCCATCGAGGTCGAATATCAGCGATTTCTGCACCCCCGACATGGCCTATCTCAGGATGGTGCAGGGGCTCATCGCCTCTGCCAATTCGGCATCGCTGAGGAATGGCGACAGGTCTTCAAGCGGTGGCGACACCATCGAGCCGTCGGCGAGGCGACGGCTGGACAGCTTCGGTTCGAATTGCTGAGTCTTGTCGATCATCACTTCGCAGAGCTGTGGGCCGGGGGCGTCAAGCGTCGCCCGAATTGCTGATGACAGCTCATCATCACGGCCCGCCTTGCGCGCGGGGATGCCGAAGCCTTCGGCCAGTCTGGCGAACTCGGGGAATGTGAGGCCGCTTTCGGGGCCACAGCCCACAGAAAAGCCGCTGAAGTGCGCGACCTGGGACTGGCGGATCGAATGGTAGCCGTCGTTATTGAGGACGAAGATCTTGATGGGCAGTTCTGCGCCGACGATCGTCTGCAATTCCTGCAGGTTCATCATGATCGATCCATCGCCTGCCAGGCAGACGATCCGCTTGGGTGTTGCCCCCATGGTGGCCGAACCGAAGTATGCACCGATCGCTGCGGGCAGGTCGTATCCCATGCTGGCGCAGCCGGAGTTGGTGTAAAGCCGCTGACCCGCCTTGATCCGTGCCGCCTGGAATATCGTGACGCAGGCCGTACCGTCTCCGGTGACGATAATATCGCCTTCGTCCAGCTCCTCGAACAGGGCCTCTGCAAAGACGTAAGGGTTGATCGGTCCGGTTTCGGACCTCATCGTATCAAGAACGGCGGGGTAACGGGCGGACCGTTCGCGGCTGCGGGCGAGGTAGGCCGCTCTTTGGGCTTGGCCGGTCGGCGGGAGCGGGATGGTCTTAGCTGCTGAGAAGAACGCGCGCAGATCGGCGTGGATCGGGCGGTGCAAACGCAGGGTCGGCTTGGCGAGCTCGGCGCTGTCGATGTCGACCATGGCGATGCGCGCGTTGCGGGCAAAGCTGCCGAAGTTGTAGCTGATCTGGCGGATGTTCAGCCGGCTGCCAAGCACCAGCACGTAGTCCGCCGCCTGAACCGCGAAGTTCCCGCCACGGTCACCCACGCTGCCGGGCCGCCCCACATAAAGCGGGTGGGCGTCGTGCAAGGCATCGTGCGCATTCCAACCGGTCACGACCGGAGCACCGAGACGTTCGATGAATTCGAGAAACGCTGCGTGCGTGCCGGACAGTCGCACACCTGCGCCCACGAAGA
The DNA here is from genome assembly GCF_001556015.1 of Novosphingobium sp. CCH12-A3. NCBI lineage: Bacteria > Pseudomonadati > Pseudomonadota > Alphaproteobacteria > Sphingomonadales > Sphingomonadaceae > Novosphingobium > Novosphingobium sp. CCH12-A3. Next base: position 21,918 of record NZ_LSIA01000204.1, read on the forward strand.
TAACCGGGCGTTCCGCTGCGGTGATTTCCGCCAGCAGTGCCCCGACTTCCGCTTCAAGATCAGCGCCTTCAAGCGCGCCGGCCTCTACTGTGGTGTTGATCGGCAGGTCGGCCATGTCGTCTTCGGACGCAGGATCATATGCTGCCAGCGCCTCGGGATCGACCGAGGCCGCCTGGACGTCGATCGGCACGTCGATCCACACCGGGCCCGGCCTGCCCCTGCGGGCGAGGTGAATGGCGCGTTCGACCACACGGCGTGTGTCCTGCGGGTCCTGCAGCAGCACGGCATACTTGGCGATCGGGCGCGCCATCGCGACAATATCGACTTCCTGATCGCCAAGCTGGCGCAGGGGGATCTGCGGATAGTTTCCTGCGATAGTCTCGCGCTTCACCTGCCCCGAAACGACGATCATCGGGATGGAATCGACATAGGCGCCATAGACGCCGTTAAGAGCGTTCACGCCGCCCGGCCCGGTCGTCACGTTGACCAGGGCCGGGCGTCCGGTCAGACGCCCGTAACTTTCCGCGGCAATGGCGCAGGCCTGTTCGTGGTGGGAGAAGATCTTGCGCAGGCCTGCTTCCCGGCCGAACGCATCGTTCAGGTGCATGGCACCTCCGCCCGTGAGCATGAAGCAATCGCTGATGCCATGCTCGACGAGCAGACGCGCGATCAGGTCTGCAACACGAATAGTCTGCGCCATGGGATCAGGCTGCTTCCGCCGTGCGGGCAGAGACTTTCTGGCGGGCTTCCATCATCTCGATGCGAGCGGAATCTTCCTCGGCAATGCCGCGGTAGAAATCGCGCTTGTTCTTCAGCCAGAGCAGTTCGAACTCGATGGCGAGTTCCATGCCGGCCTGAGCGCGGCCATCATCCGCAACGACTGAATCGAAGACCACCTTGCGGGTTTCGAAGCGATCAAGTCGGTGGCGGCGAGCGCCTGAGAGAAGCGGAATCGAATCCGGGCTGACACCGCCGCCCACGACCAGTTCGACGCCGCGGATGCGAGCTTCCTGCGCCACGCGGTTCACGTAGGCAGTCATTTCCGGCGAATTGACGAAGCCTCGATCCTTGCCAAGTGAACCGGCAAAATCCACGCGGCCGAACACGAAGCCCACCTTGCCGGCCTGTGCGACGCTGCCGAGTTCCTCGAGATGCTCGAAGGTTGCCGCAGTTTCGACGTTGAACAGGAAGGACATGTCCTCCTGTTCCTTTGCCGGAAACACCTTGTTCTTGGCAGCGATGAACTTGCTGAGCGCGTAGGGCGTTTCGACCATCGGGGCGATGATCATGTCGACGCCGTACTGGCGTGCTTCGATCAGATCACGGATCGCCTCGCACCCGCCGATCTTCAGTGCCACCTTGAGCCCGGCGCGGCGCGCCAGTTCGAGCAGGCGAAGAAATTCGTCGGATCGTGTGCCTTCCGCTTCGAATTCCGCCTTGACCGCAACGAAACCGAGATCTTTCCGTCCCTTTTCGAGAATGGCAAGCATCTGTTTTTCATAAGTATTCATCTTGTCATCCTGTCCTTTGAACCAACAGATCAGCGCTTGCCATTGACGAAATTGGCGAGCATTTCGATGCTGTAGGAAAGATGGTCTTCAGTAAGACCCGGATAGAGACCAAGCCAGAAGGTGTTGGTCGTCACGAGATCGGCGTTGGCAAGGTCGCCAACGACACGAACATTGCGCCCCTTCATGTAGGGCTGATGCAGCAGGTTGCCGCCAAACAGCAGACGCGTACCGACCTGCTTGTCATTGAGGTACTGAACGAGTTCTTCGCGATTCAGGCCGCTTTCGGGGCGGATCGTCAGCGGGAAGCCAAACCAGCTCGGCTTGCTGCGCGGGGTGGCCTCGGGCAGGATGAACACATCCTCGAGCGGGCGCATCAGTTCGATCAGCTTGGCGAAATTGCGACCGCGCGCGGCAATGAACTCATCGACCTGCGCAAGCTGGGCGAGGCCCACGGCGGCCTGCATGTCGGTGATCTTCAGGTTGTAGCCGACATGGCCGTACGTGTACTTGTGGTCATAGCCATGCGGCAGTGTGCCGAGGCGGCGGGCAAAGCGCTTGCCGCAGGTGTTGTCCTGTCCGGGCGCACACCAGCAATCCCGGCCCCAGTCACGGATGGATTCGACCACGCGCTTGAGCCGTGGTTTGTCGGTGAACACGGCGCCGCCTTCGCCCATGGTGATGTGGTGGGCGGGGTAGAACGACAGCGTGCCGAGATGGCCAAAGGTGCCGACGGGCTTGTCGTCATAAGTGGCGCCGAGCGCGTCGCAGGTGTCCTCGACCACCCAGAGATTGTACTTCTCGGCAACGCGCATGACTTCGGCGAGGTCGAACGGGTTGCCCAGCGTATGGGCGATCATGATCGCACGGGTCTTTTCCGAAACCGCCGCCTCGATCATTTCCGGCTTGATGTTGTAGGTCGGGATGTCGACGTCGACGAACACCGGGACAAGGCCGTACTGCAACGACGGATTGACCGTAGTAGGGAACCCGGTGGCCACGGTGATGACCTCGTCACCGGCCTTCAGCGCTTCGCTGCGATGGTAGTGCGAAGTCAGCGCGGCAAGGGCGAGAAGGTTGGCTGACGAGCCGGAATTGGTGGTGAGCGCGTGTGCCACGCCCATGCGCTTTGCCAGCTGCTCTTCGAACAGCGCGTTGTAGCGCCCCGTGGTCAGCCACATGTCAAGGCTGGCGTCGACCAGGTTGCGCATCTCGCTTTCGCCCACGACCTTGCCGGACACCGGCACAGGGCTCTGCCCCGGTACGAAGGGGCGCGGTGCGTGGAAGCGGCGAGCATACTCGCCTGAGAGACTGACGATCAGTTCGCGCAGTTCAGCTTCGCCCGCATGGGCAGCCACGGCCTGAACGTCGGCAGCGCGAGGAAGGGTGTCGGTTGTCATGTCATGCACTGCCTGATTGGAATTGCTGGAATTTTTCACGGTATTCGGCGAGCTGGCGGAGGGAGGTGGCCCTTGCGCAGGCGCCGCGATCCACGGTCTGGTGCCACGAGACGATGCGCCGCAGAGCTTCGTCGAGACCCCAGGTCGGTCGCCAGCCCAGGACGCTGCGCGCTTTTGCGCAATCGAGCCTGAGATTGTGCGCCTCGTGGCGATCGGCTGCAGTCCCTGGACGGTCCCAGCCGGACACGCCCCAGGCTTCGGTCATCCTGTCGGCAATCCAGTCAACCGGGCGGGTGTCGTCATCGGCGGGACCGAAGTTCCAGCCTTCGGCTGCCCAAGACTTCCCTGAAGCGAGTGCCTCGGCAATCATCAGGTAACCGCCCAAGGCCTCAAGGACGTGTTGCCAGGGACGGATCGCGCGGGGATTTCGGATCAGCGGGCGCTCGCCAGCGATCAACGCGCGGACGATATCCGGGATCAGGCGGTCGCGTGCCCAGTCCCCCCCGCCGATGACGTTGCCGGCGCGGACCGAGGCAAGGCCCGCCGCGCCTTCGGCCGAGAAGAAGCTGCGGCGATAGGCCGATATCACGATCTCGGCCGCACCCTTGCTGGCGGAATAGGGATCGTGCCCACCCATCGGATCGTTCTCGCGATAGGGCCAGAGCCATTCGCGATTCTCGTAGGCCTTGTCCGACGTGATGCACACGATCGCGCGGAGTGACTTTGCCCGTCGACACGCCTCGAGCACGTGCACCGTGCCTTGGACGTTCGTCGCGAATGTCTCGACCGGGGTTTCGTAGGACAGACGGACGAGCGGTTGCGCGGCCATGTGGAACACGACTTCCGGATCGCATCGTTCGACCGCGGCGACACACGTGGGCAAATCGCGGATGTCGCCCTCGATGTGGTCAACAATCGCATCGATTTTTGCCTGCCGGAACAGGCTCGTCTCTTCAGCGGCAAGTGAAAGACCGGTGACCCCTGCCCCCATCTGCGTGAGCCACAGGGAAAGCCAGCTGCCCTTGAAGCCGGTGTGGCCGGTAAGCAGGACCCGGCGTCCTGCCCAGAAAGTGGGATCGTGCAGGTGCGTCATGCTTACCAGCACTTCCAGGGGGCAGAGCCTTCGGCCCAGAGGCGATCGAGCAATTGCTTGTCGCGCAGCGTGTCCATGGGTTGCCAGAACCCGCTGTGGCGGAAGGCGACGAGTTCGCCCTGCCGGGCCAGCGTTTCAAGCGGGCCGCTTTCCCAGATCGTGCCAGCGCTGGGGATCAGATCGATCACAGACGGATCGAGGACGAAGAATCCGCCGTTGATCAGCCCGCCATCCCCAGCGGGCTTTTCCTTGAAGTCGACAACCTTGTCGCCATCGAATTCCAGCGCGCCGAACCGTCCGGGAGGGGCGACGGCCGCGATGGTCGCCTTGCGTCCATGAGCGCGGTGATATGCGAGTTCGGCGGTCACGTCGATATCGGCAACGCCATCGCCATAAGTGAAGCAGAATGGCTCATCATCGAGATGGGAGCGGACTGCGCGCAGCCGTCCACCGGTCTGCGCTTCGGCACCGGTTTCGACCAGGGTGACTTTCCAAGGCTCACACTTGGCCTGGTGCACTTCCATTGCGTTGCGTGACAGATCGATTGTCACATCGGCCGAATGCAGAAAGTAATTCGCGAAGAACTCCTTGATGACGTATCCCTTGTAACCCAAGCATATCACGAAATCAGTCACGCCGTGGGCGGCATATATTTTCATGATATGCCAGATTATCGGAAATCCGCCGACTTCGACCATTGGCTTTGGGCGAACAGACGTTTCTTCACCGAGGCGAGTCCCTAGACCGCCTGCCAGAATGACCGCTTTGGTCAAAGTATACCCCAGAATGATTGTATGATATAGGAGCGTCGCCCCAACCACTCCTCATTATTACTTAGGTTTGCCAAAAGCGCGGCAATTCGCGTCCATTATGGAGAAGAAGCGAAAAGTTACCTTCATTTAGAAGCTAATAATGCGGACGACCGGTCCGCTTCTTGGCGCATTTTCTTGCGGGCGAAGCACGACCCGCTCCTGTCCCTGTTGCAGGAGCGTCTGGTACATTCGCAGTTCGCCGGCGAAGCGATCGCTCTCGGCTGCATAGCGATCATACTGGGCGATTATCGCATAATCAGCCGCGCAGGAACTGGCGCGTTCAGGGGCAAGCGTTCCGAAATCGACGATGGCGCGTGATCCCCGCGCGGCCTCGATTGTGGCGTAATCGATCTTGCCTGCCAGCATCGCCTTGGCATCGACGCAACCCGCATCGCCCATCGGAAACAGGATGCGCCATGGTGCGCGCTGCAGGTCGAAGGCGAACTGCTCGATAAGCACCGTGGAGCCGGGCGGAATGTTGGCCAGTGCCCAGGCGGATGCGGCCTGCCGCGTATCGTGTGCCCGCGCGTCGGTGCGATCGAGTGTGGCTGCGGCCAAGGGCGCGGCGACCCCGGCAAGAATGACGGGAGGAGCAAGCCTTTGGGCCCAGGACCCAAGCGAAGCGACCCGGCTTGCAACCCGGCTTGCCGCAGCACCGAGGGCAATTGCAATGAGAGGCAGCAACGGCAGGGCCCATCGGTCCCACACCAGACGCTGGGCCGCCAGTACCACGATAAAGCCCAGCAGCACCGGCAGCAGCACTCTTGCCGCAAGCCCGTGGCGTGCGAGCAGCCACAGTCCCCAGATTGCAAGCAGGGTTCCCGCCATGCCGAGGCCGTCTAGAACAGGCCCCTGCCCATACCACGCCAGATTCTGCCAGGGAGAGCCACCGGTTGCGCCGAGGTGATGCGCCTGTGCCTCGCCCTGCAGGTTCCGCCACAGCGTTTCGTGATCCAGCACAAGGTAGGGGGAGATCAGCAGGAGCAGTGCCATGGTCACCGCGCCGAAGAACGCCATCCGCGCCAAGCTTTCGCGCAAGGTAGCCTCGTTCTTGCTCCAGCGATCGAGCAGGACCGCAACCATCGCCAAGGCGCCCAGCGCAAACGGCCACTTGGTGGCGACGGCCAGAGCCAGCCAGGCCGCCGCCCACACGAAGCGGCTGTTCGAGGCTTCGCGCGCATAGCGTGTCGTTGCGATCAGGCAGGCAAGCAGAAAGCTCGTCGCCATGATGTCAGATCTGATGACTTGCGCCCAGGTCACTGCCAAGGGGCTGGCCGCAAGGACCAATCCCGCGCCCAGTGCGGCCTTTCGATCGAGAAGTTCGGTGGCAAGGCGCATGGTCAGCCAGACGCTGAGGACTCCAAACGAGGCCATGACTATGCGTCCCGGCAGGATGACCAATGTCGGGTCGGCAAAGACCGCGTCGGCAAAGGCCGTGGGCGATGCGAAGTGGCCGGTGACGTAGCCCGCGCCGAACACGATCAGGTCTACCAGCGCGAGAATGTACATGGTCGTTGTAGCGGGGTGGCCGAACCATCCGGGATTGAGCGTGCCGGTGCGCAGCATGCGGATGGCACCCATCTCGAACATCAGTTCGTCAGGATCATTGAGTGCAGGCAGGCCGAAATCGATGTGCTGCAGGCGCAAGGCTGCGGCCAGAACCAGAACGGCCACCATGGCGATCTTCAACCTGATACTGGTCATTAGCAGGTCTGATCAGCCGTATGCGGTGCCGCAAACGTGGAGTCCGGGTGCGGCATTTTATCAGTCGGTCCCTGTCTGTGCCCGCCTTTCTGCCGACCGTTCTTCGGAAAGAGAACACGGCGCGGAATTACAGCGAGCTTCAAGGCACCCTAGAGCCTCTCGTCGCAATAGTCCGCGTCGGGCCGCTCCATTTTGGATTCACTTTCGATAAGTCGAGGTGCGGCCTGGCCGTCAGAACGGGATCTCCGCGCCATCCCAGGCCATCAACCTGCCGGATTGCGCTGTCGTCAGGCCGTCGATCACGTCGAGCAGATGCCGCGCCGACCGCTCAGGCGTTAACAGCTTTTCTGCCGGAACACCACGCTGGAACGGGCGGGACAGGGGTGTGTCAACCGTGCCGGGATGCAGCGTGACGGCCACGGCCTGCGGGTGCGTGCGGGCGAGTTCGACCGCCAGGTTCCTGACGAGCATGTTCAGCGCCGCTTTGGAAGAACGGTACGAATGCCAGCCGCCGAGGCTATTGTCGCTGATCGAGCCGACCCGGGCGGAGATGGCGGCAAAGACGGCAGGGCGGTCCCTGGGCAGCAGGGGCAGGGTGTGGCGGGCGATGAGGGCAGGGCCGATGGTATTGATGGCGTAGAGCTCGGCCATCGCGCCCGCATCGAGTGCGCGCCATGACTTTTCGGGGCCTTCGCCGGTTTCGCGAACCAGACGGCCGGTCGCCACGATCACAAGGTCGAGCGGCGTGCCGATCCATTCGCAGGCCGCGGAGATCGAGCTTTCGTCGAGCAGGTCGAAGCGGTGGGCCACGACCTTGCCATGGCCCGCGCCGCCGCTACGCGACAGGGCGTGGACTGCTTGCACGTCTTCACGCGCGGCGAGGAGGGCGGTCAGGGCGGCGCCGATGCCGCCGCTCGCGCCGAATACGGCGCAACGTTTCATCATGGTCATCACGCCGTTGATGGACCTGTGGCAACGCTCCGTCGATATGACCCAAGGCATGGTGCTGTGTTGCGAGTATAAGACAGCTTGCGCGCAGCCGCGCGACATACCATGTTGCCAAAGATACCGTTGAACGCGTTCAATTCCGAAAGTCCCAGCACGATGGCTTCCACACCGACCGAAACCGCGACGATGACCCCGATCAGCCTGACCCCGCCCGATCCGGTGCCGGTGGTCGCGCCCGCGCAGGCGGCAGGACTGGTGCCGGTGTCGGACGAGAACCGGTCCAAGCTGGAGGCCAAGGTCGATGCCTTCGTGGCTGACCTCATCTCGGTCGACGCGCAGAGCCCGGAATTCGGCAAGAAGGTCGACCAGCTTACCAACATGGGCCGCAAGGAGATTTCGCAGGCAGCGGGCATGTCGAACCGGTTTCTCGACCGGCCGATCCGTGCGATGGACAAGGATACAGGCGTCGGCGCCGACCTTGCCGCGCTGCGCCGGACGATCGAGGACCTCGATCCCGGCCGGCAGGGCAACCTGTCTTCAGGCCGCAAGTTCCTGGGGATCATCCCCTTCGGCAACAGCCTGAAGAAGTATTTCGACGGCTACACCTCGGCGCAGGGGCACATCAAGACGATCCTCGAACGCCTGGCCTCGGGCAAGGATGAGCTGCTGATGGACAACGCCGGTATCGACGTCGAGCGCCAGAAGCTGTGGGAAGCGATGGGCAATCTCGAGCAGATGATCCACATCTCCAGGACGCTCGACGCCAAGCTTGAGGAGGCTGCCGCCGACCTCGACCATACCGATCCGGCCAAGGCCAAGGCGATCCGCGAAAGCGCGCTGTTCTATACCCGCCAGCGCACGCAGGACCTGCTGACGCAGATGGCGGTGACGGTGCAGGGCTATCTCGCGCTCGATCTGGTCAAGAAGAACAACGTCGAACTGGTAAAGGGCGTGGACCGTGCGAGCACCACGACGGTGGCAGCGCTGCGCACGGCGGTGACCGTGGCGCAGGCGATGACCAACCAGCGGCTGGTGCTGCAGCAGATCACCGCGCTCAACACCACGACGGCGAACATGATCGATTCCACCGGCAAGTTGCTGCGCGAGCAGACCGGCAAGATCCACGAGATGGCCGCTTCGAGCACGATCCCGCTGGAGACGCTGCAGCGCGCCTTCCAGAACATCTACGACACGATGGACACGATCGATACCTTCAAGCTCAAGGCGCTGGACGCGATGAAGCAGACCGTCGACACGCTTTCGGGCGAGGTCGAGAAGTCGAAAGGCTACATCGCGCGGGCGGAAGGTGCGGCGCAGGCCAAGCTGGCCGGCCCGGAAACCTCGCCGCTGCTGACGCTGGAGGGCTGAGCAGCGCATGGCCAATTCCTCGGCACATGACAGCGACCGTATCCTTGCCGAAGCGCGCTCCTCGCTGGTGCGCCAGCAGGCAGGGGGGCGACGCAGCATCGGCAAGCGTTCGGCCGAACTGAAGCGCCAGCACTTCGGCAAGAAGGCCGCGCGCATGGCGATGTCGGTCGGCGTGCTGCTGGTGGGTGCGATGGTGGCGGGGATGGTCCTCGATGGCATCGGCGTTACCGGGGTGATGGTGCTGGGCTTGGCGATCATTGCTGCGCTGGCATTCTTCGCGAAATATCCGAAGATGAAGGTCCCTGATCTTTCTGCACTGAACACCGGCGATGTTCGCACGATGGTCGGGCGGACCGAACTGTGGCTTGAGGCGCAGCGTCCGGCGCTGCCTGCGCCTGCAGTGCAGTTGGTGGACCAGATCGGCGTGCAGCTCGATGGGCTGGGGTTGCAGCTGGAAGGCATCGACCCGGCAGAGCCTGCGGCCGTCGAAGTGCGCAAGCTGGTGGGCGAGCATCTGCCGGGCATGGTCGAAAGCTACCGCAAGATTCCGCAGCACCTGCGGCGCGAGGAGCGCGGCGGGCGCAATGCCGATCAGCAGCTGGCCGATGGTCTTGCCAAGATCAGCAAGGAAATCGACGAGATCACGCGGCAGCTGGCGGCGGGCGATCTCGATGCGCTGGCCGTGCGCGGACGCTATCTGGACTATCGCTACGGTGAGGGTCTAGAGGCCGCGCCACAGCTTGAAGCTCCGAAGGTCTACTGATGCGTATCGCCATTCCCCACTCGCTCGACCGTGACGAAGCGCGCCGCCGCCTGCGCGAGAAGGCTGCGCAGGCGGCGGCCAAGGCCGATGGCATGGCGACCGTTAGCAGCGCCTTCACCGATGACGACCACATGGTGATGACCGTCAGCGCGATGGGCTACACGCTCGATTGCGGAGTGGAACTGGCCGAGAAGGAGCTGGTGGTCGAGGTGGATATTCCCGCCAGCCTAGGCTTTGCCAAGCGCATGATCGAAGGCGTGATCCGCGAGAAGAGCGGCAAGCTGCTGACGTGAAGCCAGGGGCGCAGCCCTGAAGGCCGCGCCCTCTCCAGATCAGGCCTTTTCCAGTTGCGGGCGGTTGGCGACGAGGTTGTCGACCACGCTGGGATCGGCCAGCGTCGAGGTATCGCCAAGGTTCGACATGTCGTTCTCGCCGATCTTGCGCAGAATGCGGCGCATGATCTTGCCCGAGCGGGTCTTGGGCAGGCCAGGGGCGAACTGGATCACGTCGGGCGTGGCGATCGGGCCGATTTCGTGGCGCACCCACTGGATCAGTTCCTTGCGCAGCGCCTCGTCCGGCTCGACCTCGGCATTGCAGGTAACGAAGGCGTAGATGCCCTGGCCCTTGATGTCGTGCGGCATGCCGACGACCGCGGCTTCGGCAACCTTGGCGTGGGCAACCAGCGCGCTTTCGATCTCGGCGGTGCCCATGCGATGGCCCGAGACGTTGATCACGTCGTCGATACGGCCGGTGATCCAGTAGTATCCGTCCTCGTCGCGCCGACAGCCGTCACCGGTGAAATAGAGGCCCTTGAAGGTGCTGAAATAGGTCTGGAAGAAGCGCTCGTGATCACCCCACACGGTGCGCATCTGGCCGGGCCATGAGTCGGTGATGACCAGGCAGCCGTCGGTCGCACCTTCGAGGAAGTTGCCCTCATTGTCGACAAGGGCGGGCTTCACGCCGAAGAACGGGCGGCTGGCCGAGCCGGGCTTGAGCGGCGTGGCGCCCGGCAGCGGGGTGATCATCGCCGCGCCGGTTTCGGTCTGCCACCAGGTGTCGACGATCGGGCAGCGGCTGTCGCCCACGACCTTGTGATACCATTCCCAGGCCTCGGGATTGATCGGCTCACCCACCGAGCCCAGCAGGCGCAGCGAGGCGCGGCTGGTCTGCTTCACCCAGTCATCGCCTTCGCGCATCAGGGCGCGCAGGGCTGTGGGAGCCCCATAGAAGATCTCGACCTTGAACTTGTCGACCACCTGCCAGAAGCGGCTGGGATCGGGGAAGTTCGGCACGCCTTCGAACATCACGGTGGTCGCGCCGTTGGCGAGCGGTCCGTAGACGACATAGGAGTGGCCGGTGACCCAGCCGATGTCGGCCGCGCACCAGTAGATCTGGCCGGGACGGTAATCGAACACGTACTGGTGGGTCATCGAGGCCCAGACCGAGTAGCCGCCGGTGGTGTGCAGCACGCCCTTGGGCTTGCCGGTGGAGCCTGAAGTGTAGAGGATGAACAGCGGGTCTTCCGCATTCATCTCCTCCGGCGTGCAGTCCGCGCTTTGCGCCGAAACGCCGGTGGCCCAATCAACGTCGCGGCCTTCAACCATCGGCACGTCGGCACCGGTGTGGCGCAGCACGATGACACTGTCGACGCCCGGACACTGCTTGAGCGCTTCGTCGACGTTGGCCTTGAGCGGGACCTTCTTGCCGCCGCGCAGGCCTTCGTCAGACGTCAGGACGATGCGGCTGTCACAGTCGATGATGCGACCGGCAAGGGCATCGGGGCTAAAACCTGCAAAGACGATCGAGTGGATCGCGCCGATGCGGGCGCAGGCAAGCATAGCGACGGCGGCTTCGGGCACCATCGGCAGGTAGATCGTGACGCGCTCCCCGCGCTTCACCCCTTGTGCCTTGAGCAGGTTGGCAAAGCGGCAGACCTGTTCATGCAGCTCGCGGTAAGTGATCTCGCGATGGGGCGTGGCCGGGCTGTCCGGCTCCCACAGGATGGCGATCTGATCGCCGCGCTCTGCCAGGTGGCGGTCAAGGCAGTTGGCAGAGAGGTTGAGCGTGCCGTCCTCGAACCAGCGGATGCCGAAATCGGCTTCGTGATAGGAAGTGTTCTTCACCTTGGTGAAGGGCTTGATCCAGTCTAGCCGCTTGCCGTGTTCGGCCCAGAACGCTTCGGGATATTCCACCGACTGGCGGTACATCTCGAAGTAGCCCGCTTCATCGACAAGGGCGTTCTCGGCCCATTCTGCAGGGACCGGATAGACTGCTTCGCCCATGTTCAAACCCTCCTCGAAACTTTCTCTTGCCCGCGTGTCTACCGTGTGCCGGCCGTTTGGGCTTTTGGACAATAGTCGTAGATATCTGCCGACTCCGCCGAAGCGGCAAGGCGCTCCATAAGCCCTTGGCAGCACGATGTTGCGATTGGCAAGCGCTTGACGCAATAGCAGGAAATGCAAACCTTCGCCGACTATCACGCGCACGTCTATTTCGATCCTGCGGAAGCAGGCGAAGCGGGCGCGCTGTGCACGCGAATGCGCGACGAACTTGGCGTCGCAATGGGGCGAGTGCATGCTCGTCCGGTTGGCCCGCATCCGCGAGGCTCTTGCCAGCTGACGATTCAGGCGGAGCGAATCGGCCCGGCCATTGCCTGGATGATGCAAAATCGCGGGCACTTCACGATCTTCTGCCACGGCAACAGCGGCAACGATCTGGACGATCACACACGCCATGTCATGTGGTTGGGCGATAGCGAGGCTCTGAACCTTGCTCAATTCGGATCAATTCAGTCAAAAATGTAAATCAGCAATATTTTGTCGCATTGCCGCCCGTTACGCGCAAAACGGTGCCTTCAGCTAGAGGACTTGTCGGTCTGCGGGGGCGAACGGATCGGGCAGGCGCAAACAGGGCGCCAAACCGCCGGTTTTCCCCAGCAAACGTCACCATAGTGCCTGTTCTTCAACCTTGGCACCACGGGCGTCGCTGCTATCGTGCACCGTGTTGCTGCAACCGCGCCGGAGCTTTATGCAATCTCCATCAATCGTACTTGTGGAAGACGACGGGCCGCTGCGGACGCTGACCGCGCGTGCCCTGCGGGAAAACGGCTACAATGTCCGCACTGCTGCCACTGGCGCAGAAATGTGGGTTGCGCTGGAAAGCGAGCCGGCCGACCTGGTCGTGCTCGACATCATGTTGCCGGGAACGAGCGGGATCGAGCTGTTCCGCCGCCTGCGCAAGCAAAGCGACGTGCCCATCATCTTCGTCTCCGCTCGCGGCAGCGAGGAGGATCGCGTCCTCGGGCTTGAACTGGGCGCAGACGACTATCTGCCCAAGCCGTTCAGCACGCGCGAACTGGTAGCCCGGATCGGCGCGGTGCTGCGTCGCGGGGCAAACGCCGTCACCGATACCGCTGGCGATACGGGCAGCCGGAGCGGCGACATCCATTTTGACGGCTGGTCCGTCTCGATGGCCCGGCGCGAACTGCATTCGCCCAGCGGCGCGATGGTTGACCTGACGGGGGCCGAATTCGATCTGCTGGCCACGTTCATCGGGCAGCCGCAGCGCGTACTGGGGCGCGAACGCCTGATCGAACTCTCGCGAACCCGTCTGGGTGACAGTTCGGATCGCAGCGTCGACGTGCTGGTCAGTCGCCTGCGGCGCAAGCTCTCGGCGGCCGGAGGCAATGCCCCGATCGTGACGGTTCGCGGCGTGGGGTACATGTTCAAGGCCGAAGTGCAGCGCGCCTGATGCTGTCGCGCCGCTTTGGCCTGCCCGAGCGGCTGCTGGCAATCCTGCTGCTTGTCGCGTTGGTCGATTTTGCGGCCAATACCCTGTTGTTCGATCGTGCCAGCCAGTTCGCGCTGCGCGAGGATGATGCCGCGCGCGTTGCCGAGAACCTGATCATCGCAACGCGTGCGATCGAGCGTGCGCCGGTTACCGAACGCCAGCAGGTTGCCAGGGATCTCAGTTCGGCCCGGTTCGCGCTCGACTGGCAGCCGTCAGGCAAGCGTCCAAGCGGTTCCATCCAGCTTTCACGCTTGCGCGAACAGATCATAGAAGACGCACCCGAACTCGGCCGTGCCGACTTGCACTTGCATCTCAAACCGGTTGCCGTCGCCGGCAATGTCACCGGTTCGCTGATCTTGCCTGACCGCAGCGTCGTGCAGTTCCAGACTTATGCCAGCGATGCCTGGACACTCAATGCCGGGCGCATCCTCACGCTGATGATGCCGACCTTGGCCCTCGTGCTGCTGGCCTGGGTCCTTTTTCGGGCCACGCTGGCGCCGTTGCGGACGCTGGTCCGGGCGTCGAAAACGGTTGGTTCGGGGCCGCCGCAACTTCTTTCCGAACAAGGCACGGCGGAAGTGCGCGACCTGATCCATGCCTTCAATGAGATGCAGCAACGCGTCTATGAATCCATGACCAATCGCACGCAGTCCATGCTGGCAATCGGGCATGATCTGCGCACGCCGCTCTCGCGAATGCAACTGCGCGTCGAAAGCCTCGATCTTGACGAGGAAACGCGCGAGGGCATGAGCGCTGACCTTGGCGAGATGCGACACATGCTCGAATCGCTGCAGGCCTTCGTCGAATCCGGTGGGAGTCGCTTGCCGGCAGAGCGTATTGACGTTGCCGTCATGGCGCAGACTCTGGTGGACACGGCGGCCGACAATGGCGCCGATGCCACCTTTCACGGGCTTGAAAGCCTCGAGATCATGGCGCGTCCCGTCTCGGTGCGGCGTGCTCTTTCCAATCTGATCGAGAATGCACTCCATTACGCTGGCAACGTGCGGGTTACCGTGCGGCGCGTTGACGGGGCGGCCGAGCTACAGTTCGATGACGATGGCCCCGGCATTCCGGCCGAGCGGATCGAGGATGTTCTGCAGCCGTTCGTCCGTCTGGACACGGCGCGTGCCCGGGACACACCGGGAATGGGCCTTGGCCTCGCCATCGTGCGCCGGGCAATCCAGCTGGACAATGGCACCTTGCAATTGCGCAACCGGCCCACGGGAGGGCTCCGCGTCACGGTCCGTTTCCCGTTGGCGATCAGCTGAAGGGTTGCGAAACAGTTCGTTACACGCCCGCGCTTATGCGGAAAGATGCGACACATACTTTGACTAGTTTCCCGGCGACCTCAGTCGGTTGTCGATTCTAGTGAAAGGTCCAGCACCGTGAACGAACTTATCGGACGTGTCTTTAGCTTCGAAAAGACCATTTTCCCCGACAGCCGCGAACTGTTCGGCAAGCTCGTGAGCGAGGGGCAGTCCCCCAAGGCACTGATGATTTCTTGCGCGGACTCGCGCATTGTTCCCGAACAGATCATGCAGGCCCAGCCGGGCGAGCTGTTCGTGTGCCGCAATGCCGGAAACATGGTTCCGCCCTACGCGACGATGAACGGCGGCGTGACCTCGACCGTCGAATACGCGGTCATGGCGCTTGGCGTGCGTGACATCATCGTTTGCGGCCATTCCGACTGTGGCGCGATGAAGGCGCTCTCCGCGCCGACGCTGCCGGAAGGCATGCCGAATGTGGTTGCGTGGTTGCGTCATGGTGCCGCAGCCGAAAGCGTCGTTTCAAGCTGCTCGCCCCACCTCGGCACCGATGAGCGCGGCCGTGCGGTCAGCCTGCAGAACGTGATCGTCCAGCTTGATCACCTGCGCACTCATCCTTCGGTGGCGACGGCGATTGCCAAGGGTGAAATGTCGCTGCATGGCTGGTTCGTCGACATCAGTGCCGGCATGGTGCTTGGTCTCGATGGCGAGACTGGCGAGTTCGTGCCGCTGCGCGAAGACAAGCCCCTGCCCGTGGCGCTTCCCGCCCGGTCGCGCCGCATTCTCGACACCTGGATCGCCGAGGCTGCAGAATGACAGCCGCCACTGCCGACGGTGCCGGTGGCGGGCTCTCCCGCTACTTCGTGCGCGATTTCACCGCGTCGATCGTGGTGTTCCTTGTCGCCATGCCCTTGTGCATGGGGATCGCCATTGCTTCCGGCGTGCCGCCGGAGAAAGGGCTGGTCACCGGGATCATCGGCGGGATCGTCGTTGGCCTCCTCGCCGGTTCGCCGCTGCAGGTAAGCGGGCCGGCCGCGGGCCTTGCCGTGATCGTCTTCGAATTCGTTCGCGACAATGGCCTGTCCGCTCTCGGGCCGGTACTGGTGCTGGCCGGCGCCCTGCAAGTCGTGGCGGGTGTGGCCAGGCTGGGCGGCGTGTTCCGCGCGATCTCGCCTGCAGTGGTCCATGGCATGCTGGCCGGGATCGGCGCGCTGATCGTGATCGGGCAGTTCCATATCCTGTTCGACGCCAAGCCGCTTTCCAACGGCATTGACAATCTTGCCATGATGCCAGCGCGCGTGCTTGGCCTGACCCCGTTCGATCTGCGTTCGACGGAACTCGCCCTCATGCTCGGCCTGCTCACCATCGGTACGATGCTGGCGTGGGAAAAGCTCAAGCCGGCAAGGCTTGGCCTGGTCCCGGGCGCGCTGCTTGGCGTGCTGGCGGCGACAGGCGTGGCGTGGGGCCTCGGGCTCGACGTGGCGCGGATTGCCGTTCCGGATTCGATCGGTGCTGCCTTCGCTCTGCCCGGTGGGGACTTTCTTGCTCCGCTGACCAACGGCTCGCTGATCGTCTCGGCGATTGCCATCGCCTTCATCGCCAGCGCTGAAACCCTGCTTTCGGCCGCAGCGGTTGACCGGATGCACGATGGCGTGCGGACGGACTACAACAAGGAATTGCGGGCGCAGGGTGTCGGCAACCTGCTTTGCGGTGTGGTCAACGCGCTGCCGATGACGGGCGTGATCGTGCGCAGTTCGGCCAACGTTCAGGCGGGTGCGATGACCCGAATGTCTGCGGTCATGCACGGAGTGTGGATACTCGGCTTTGTGGCCCTGCTGCCCTTTATCCTGCGCGAAGTGCCGATGGCGGCGCTGGGCGGCGTTCTCGTGGTCACCGGATGGAAGCTGGTCAGCATCAAGCAGGTTCGCCGCCTCTTTGAGGTGCACGGCTTCATGCCAGCTCTGATCTGGGTCGCGACCTTCACACTCGTCGTGACGACCGACCTCCTGACTGGTGTGCTCGTCGGTCTTGCGCTGTCTGCGCTCGAACTTGTTCCGCACCTGCGTAACCTGCGCTTCCGCGTGGGCGAGCAGACCGTGGGCGAAACCGTGCGGCTTGAACTGGAAGGCGCGGCCACTTTCCTCGGTCTCACGCGCCTCACCAATGCTCTCGAGCAGGTTCCGGTTGCCAAGCCTGTCCACGTCGATCTCGATCGTGTCCACGCGATGGACCACACCACGGCCGAGATGCTGACGGAGTGGCTGGCGCGTCGCAAGCAGCGCGGGAATGCGGTGACCGTTTCGGGCCCCGCGCCGTTGCTGAAGACACTGGCGCACGCCTGACCACTGGCTTGATTCAGGGCCAAAGCTGGCAAATCGCGCGCGACATCCCACCCCCTCTTGTTGCGCGCATGGTGGCAAGAGTCCGCAGAAATTGCGGGCTCTTGCCACTTTGCACAAGAATCTATCTTGCAGTGCAGCAAAACCGGGTGTAATACTTTGGGCTCTGCAGTGACGTCGCTCCGTTCTTGAGAAGCGCTCGCACGGCAGACGCAGGTGGAACGTGATAACCTATCCAGGGAGCGTTCCGTATGAAGACCCGTCTCGCCGCAGCCGTGGCACCTGTCGCCCTCGCACTCTTTGCGACTCCGGCTTTCGCGCAGGAAGAAACCCCCGCCATCACCGTTTCGGGCAGCGCTGCTCTCGTTTCGGACTACCGCTTCCGCGGCGTTTCCATGACTGACAAGGAAATGGCGGTTCAGGCCGGCGTCACCGTGGCGCATGAAAGCGGCTTCTATGTCGGCACCTGGGGTTCAAACCTCGCAGGCTGGGGCACCTTCGCGGGTTCCAACATGGAACTCGACATCATCGGTGGCTACAAGACCGAAATCAGCGGCGTGACGGTCGATGTCGGCCTGACCTGGTACATGTATCCGGGCGGTCTCGACAACACTGACTTCGCCGAGCCCTACGTCAAGGTGTCCGGCTCGGTCGGTCCTGCAAATCTTCTTGTCGGCGCAGCCTATGCTCCCAAGCAGGAAGCTCTCGGCCAGTGGTACAATTCGGGTGCTTCGGCTGCCACCGGCGTTTACGACAATCCGGGTGCCAAGGCTGACAATCTCTATGTCTGGACCGATGCGTCGGCAGGTATCCCTGACACCGGCCTGACCGTGAAGGGCCACATCGGCTACACCACCGGCGGCAACAAGGGCCTTGGCCCTCAAGGCACCTCGGTTTCGCCGACCGGTGATTATGTCGACTGGCTGGTTGGCGCCGATTACACCCTCGGCAACGTCACGCTCGGCGTGGCCTATGTCGATACCGACCTCACCCCGACCGACTTCAATTACCTGACGCCGAACTTCTCGTCGACCAAGGATGGTTCGTCGATCGCCGGTTCGCGCGTGGTTGTTTCGGCTACTGTCGCCTTCTGATCAGGCCGGCCCTTGGCCGCTACCTGACGATCAATGACGAAAGCCCTTCTCTCCGATGCGGAGGGGAGGGCTTTCTCTTTGTGCGTTCCGCCCGTCACCAGCGGGCGGAATAAAATTGTTATGGCATATACCAAATGGTTCATGCGCCGCGTTCGGGCGCAGCCTAGCCTTTCTCCCGAGGTCGACCGATGCGAGTCGTCCACGAGGGAGACAGTTCACGATGACTCTTGCATTTCGCCTGACCGCAGCCGCGCTGTCCGGACTGCTTGCCTTGCCACTGCCCGTTCAGGCGCAGCAACAATTGCCGGCGCAACTGCAATCCGGTCCCGCTTCGGAAGTGCCGGTGGCAACGCAGGTGATGCGCTGGCGCATGAACGACGCCGACGTGAACAGCTTTGCCTTTCGCAACATGGATCAGCTGTTCACCACGCGCACGGTCGCGCATTCCGGGGCACCGTGGGCCTTGCCCAAGGTCGAACGCCCGATGGATTTCACCTACGCATTCGGCGGAAAGACCTGGACCGCCGAACAGGCGCTTGAGCGCACTTATACCAACGCTCTCCTGATCATGAAGGACGGGCGGATTGTCACCGAAATCTATCGCAATGGCTCGAACGAGCGCACGCGCTTCATGGGCTGGTCGATGACCAAGTCGCTGACCTCGACGCTTGTTGGCGCAGCCCTTGCCGATGGGCTGATCAGCTCGCTCGATGATCAGATCGTGCGCTATCTGCCCGAATTGAAAGGGAGCGGCTACGATGGCGTGACCATCCGCCAGATCCTGCAGATGCGTTCGGGCGTCGATTACGAGGAGCGCTACGACTTCGCCAATCCCGGCATCGCGGCAACCAACCACATCAACGCTCTCGTCAAGAACATCGCGCGCTTTGCCGATGTCGCCCGCACCATCAAGCGCAAGTCGAAGCCCGGCGAAGTCTTCGCCTACAAGACCATCGACACCGCCGTGCTTGGCTGGCTGATCGAACGGGTCAGCGGGGGCTCGGTGGCGGCCTATACCGCGCGCAAGCTGTGGGAACCGCTCGGCACCGAGGCTGATGGCTTCTACATCATGGATGGCCAGCCCGGCACCGGGCGCGAGTTCAGCGGCGCCGGCTTCAACGCCACGCTGCGCGATTGGGCGCGCTTCGGCCAGATGATGCTCGATGGCGGCATGGCCAACGGCAAGCGCATCATCAGCGAGGAATGGGTCAACGTGGCCCAAGCGCCGGCCGGCCACGAGGACGGACCGGAAGGTGGCTATGGCTACCAGTGGTGGACGATGGCCAATTCGCCTGCCTATTCGGCCATCGGACTGCAGGGGCAGTACGTCTACGTCGATCCCGCCAGCCGGACCGTGGTGGTCAAGCTGAGCTACTTCCCTCCTGCGGAAGGCAGTGTCGGACAGGAAACCATGGCGTTCCTTGCCGCCGCCTCTGCGTGGAAGCCGGCACCGTAAGCAATAACAACAGGGAGGATACCATGAAGACTCGGTTCGCGCTGGGCTGCGCGATGACGCTCGCCTTTGTCACCCAGCCTGGCACCGCTTTTGCGCAAGCGGCGCAAGATACGGCCAGCGCGCCGGAAGAGGCCAGCGAAGGCGTTGGCGAAATCATCGTTACCGCGCAGCGTCGCAAGGAAAAGCTCCAGGACGTCGCCGTTTCCGCCACCGCCTTCGATGCCAGCGCTCTGGCCGACAAGGCCGTGACCAACCTGGCCGACCTGCAGAACGCCAGCCCCGCGCTGTCCATCTCCGATGGCGGCATCACGCAGTCGATCAATATTCGCGGCATCGGCCTTGCCAGCAATTCGCCAAGCGTGACGGCAGGTGTCGCGACGTATGTCGACGGCCTGTTCCAGCCACCGATCGTGCAGGCCAACAGCTTCTACGACCTTGCCAGCGTCGAGGTGCTGCGCGGGCCGCAGGGCACGCTCGTCGGCTCGAACTCCACGGGTGGCGCAATCTTCATCAACACGCAGAACCCGCTGCTGGATGAGGGGCTGGGCGGATATGCCATGTTCGGCGGCGGAAACTACAACTCGGTTCAATCCGAAGCCGCAGTGAACCTGCCCGTGTCCGACACCTTCGGCTTGCGCGCAGCAGGCTTCTATCGCAACCGCGACAGCTTCTACACCAGCGTCGGCCCGGTCGGGAATGATGCGGGCAAGCTGCGCGAAGGTGGCGGCCGCCTTACTGCCATGTGGAAGCCCGGCTCGTTCCAGGCGGTGGCCAAGGTCTCGTTCAACGATCGCGACACGGGCGGTTATGCCTATCGCCCGATCCTGGGCACGCCTTACGACGTCTTCCGCGTGGGCGATATCCGCACGATCAGCTTCGATACCCCCATCGCCAACCGCGAACGCTCATTCCAGGCCAGCCTCGAGCTGCGGCAGGAGCTGGCAAGCGGCATCACCCTGCGCTCGGTCACTGGCTACCAGAACAAGCGTATCAATGCCCTGAACGACGTCGACGCCTCGGCGGGGCCAGGCGGCATTGCCGAAGACTACTTTGCGGGGGAGAAAGTCTACACGCAGGAAATCAACATCATCTCGCCCACCGAAGGCCGGTTCGACTGGATCCTTGGCGGATATTTCCAGCGCAACGATATCGCGATCCGCATCCTGCAGGACCAGCAGGGTTTTCCGACCGATATCATCGGCGGCAACCAGCGCACCACCACGGGCTTGTTCGCGCAGGGCAATTACGAGATCGTCCCGGGCCTCGAAGCCCAGCTCGGCGCGCGCTATTCCACCTACAAGGCCACCGGCTATGGCGACGTGACGATCGGCGCGGGCATTCCGGGCTTCCCTCCGGGCGGCCTGGCCGTTGCCTCGCTGGCAGGCAGCCACAAGGACTCGCTCGCCACCGGCAAGTTCGCGCTCAACTGGAAGGTCGATGCCGACAACCTGCTCTATGCGCTGGTTGCACGTGGCTACAAGCCCGGCGGCTTCAATTCGCCCACATCGAACTTCGATCCGGAGCGCGTGATCAGCTACGAAGCGGGGTGGAAATCCGCCTTCCTGCGCAACCGCATCCGCACCCAGATCAGCGCGTTCTACAACAAGTATGCCAACTTCCAGTTCAACGTCGTGGAACCGAGCACGGGCTTTGCGGGCGTGGAGAACATCTCGACTGTCGAGATCAAGGGCGTGGAAGCGCAAGTGCAAGGGCGCTTCGGCGGCTTCGGCTTCGATGCCAACGTGGCTTTCGTGGATTCGGATCTGGCGAGCGTCACTTTCGTCAACAGCCGCCAGCTCGGCGGAGCCAACCTCGGCCCGCAGTGCCCGGCGGGCACGCCGTCTGCGCCGCCGTTCTGCTTCGACTATGCCCCCTTCATCCAGACTACCGGCGGCGGGCCTAAGAGCCCGAACCGAAAGTTGTTGAGCAATACCAGCATGTTGTGATTCACGCCTCTTTGCGAAGAGAAGGAGTGAATGGTGACATGGACTGGTATTGCCCGGCGTGAGCATAGCCGGGAGGGATTGCGATATCCATCGGATATGACCGATGCGGAGTGGGCGCTGTCAGCGCCATTCGTTCCTCCGGCCAAGCGCGGAGGCCGACCTCGAACGGCAGACATGCGCGAAGTTTTGAACGCGATACTCTACATTGCCGCGAGCGGGTGTGCGTGGCGACTTTTGCCCAAGTGCTTTCCGCCGGTGTCGACGGTGCAGCGCTACTTTTACGCCTGGCGCGATGCCGGTCTGTTTGAAGCCATCAACACCGTGCTGGTTATGAACTTGCGGGGAATCGAAGGACGCGAAGCCTCGCCGAGTGCTGGAGTGATCGATAGCCAGTCGGTGAAGACCACTGAAAGTGGCGGAATTACGGGCTTTGACGCTGGCAAGAAGGTCAAAGGCCGCAAGCGGCACATCCTGACAGACACCTGCGGCTTCCTGATCTTCATTCTCGTCCACACCGCCGACATTCAGGATCGCGACGGTGCTGTCGATGTGCTGGCCGCTGTTCGCACGCGGTTCCCCTGGCTGCGCCATGTGTTCGCTGATGGCGGCTATGCCGGCGACAAACTACGATCCGCTCTCGTCGGCATGGGCAGGTGGACAATCCAGATCATCAAGCGTTCCGACAAAGCCAAGGGCTTCGAGGTGCTACCACGCCGATGGG